>NZSI01000043.1 GCA_002696685.1 Chloroflexota bacterium
TGTTGAGCATCGCTTGGCACGACACGGAAGAGGTGGTCACTATCGTCGGCAGTTGTAACCGCTGGTGAAGTGCTGGCGTAAGACACCATTGGGACGCCTGCAGGTGCAGCGACTGCGATCGCCCCGAGGGTCGCGCCTGAACAGGCGGCTCCCACTATGACAGACACTCCACTGTCAATAAGTGACTGGGCAGATGTTGCTGCTTGGGTACCGTCACAACCAGAGTCCATGACGATTAGCTCAAACACAAAATCACCATCATGAGTCTCATTGAGTTCAGCTATCGCTACATTAGCTGCATCTTCAAACCCAGGTGCATATTGCGCTATCGGACCGGTCTGGGGAGCTAAAAGCCCAATTTTCACTGTCTCACTTTCGCCGCTGCATCCAACTGCAAAAGCAGCCAGTAGCATCGCGGACAATAGCAAAACAAAGGTACTGAATAGTCTCATGATTTTAGGTCTCCTCTCTTTTATAATGGTTCTGCTTTATATCTGCACGGATTTTACACCAAAAAACGGATATTTTGCTCGATAATTCCACTAGAATTTCTTGACCCTTTTGGCAGCAATTCGTAGAATCCTGTTAAACGTTGATTACATGCACATTGTGATAGTTCTTGCTCTGATCGAAAAGGAGGCGTAACAATGCCTGAAAGTCAGATAGAGTTGATTGCTCACCTAGCACGAAGGGCCGGATTTGGTGCCACTAGAGAAGAGCTTGAAGAGTACGGCAAGATAGGGTACGAGGGTACTGTAGACAAACTCTTGGAAACATCCAGTCCTCAATGGATGTCCGAATACCTTATACGAAGGTATCATCCCGATGAATCCAGCATGCTGGCCGGATTGAGCGGTTTAGAAGCATGGCTCTATAGGATGATTACTACGGACACCCCACTACTGGAGAAAATGACTCTCTTCTGGCATGGAATTTTTGCTACCGGTTATCCCAAGGTACTTAACGCCAAACCGCTCTCAGACCAAATACGTATGTTTAAAAAGTACGCAATGGGTGACTTTCGACATCTCCTTGTAGAAATGGCAAGGGCCCCTGCCATGATCATATGGCTTGATAACCAACAAAATCACAAAGATTCCATTAACGAGAATTTCGGCAGAGAACTCTTGGAACTTTTTTCCATGGGAGTTGGCAATTACACGGAAGATGATGTGAAAGAATGTGCCCGGGCTTTTACCGGATGGACAATTGGTAATTGTGAATATATGGAGTTACGTTCTGCACGTGACTCCGATTGGCCCTACGGTCGTATTTCTTGGCATTATGAATTTGATGCTCAAGACCACGACGATGGTGAAAAAGAATTTCTTGGTCGCAAAGGTAATTTCAACGGCGAAGACATAGTTGAAATCATCTGTGAGCAAGAGGCGACAGCTCGTTTTATAGCCCGGCATATCTACCATTTTTTTGTCGCTGACGAGCCCCCAGTCCCTCAGTGGCCGTATCAACCTCCAAGAGATCCGGAGGCAATCAACCAGATAGTACAGGCATATTTTGATAGTAATTACGACATAAGGTCAGTAATGAAATTCGTGTTCAACTCCGACTTCTTTAAATCCGAAGACTGTTGGTACGAGAAGGTTAAAAGTCCGGCAGAGCTAGTTACTGGCGTTATGAGATTGACTGAATCAGTAGATCGACCGCAATACGAGCATTCGAGCAGACAGTTACGTATGCAGTACATGGGTCAGACGTTAAGTAATCCTCCCTCAGTTGAGGGTTGGGATGGTGGTACAACATGGATTGACACTGGTGCGCTTGTCGAGAGGATGAATTTTGCTTCTGAAGAACTCGGCAAGCTAGAAACTCCTGGGTCAAAAGAATTGTTCAGCAAAATAGCTTTTGAAGGGAATGGGGGCGTTGAGGCAGACCGCATTATTGACATATGCCTTAAACATTTGGGAACAATTAACGTCAAGGATGATACGAGGTCAAAGCTTGTTGACTATGCTTCTGAAAATGGAGTCATAAGAGTTATAGACCAGGAAATCGATGAATTAGGTAAGGAGAAGATCGCTGGAGTCGTGAAACTCATAGCATCGACACCTGAATTTCAACGAGCTTAACCTTAAATAGAGGGATGCCAGCGGATCAGAGCAGTTGACTCTGTAACTTTTCAAAGGAGAAGTATGGCTACTAAAGAATTAGAACAAGGACAATTTTTGAGATATGTCCGAACGGTTGGAATGACTACTATGCGTGGGCGTGGGTTCTACTATCCGATTGACTCGGCAATGTCTAATAATGGTGGCCGCCTCTATGTTCTTAGNAGGTCGTTTGAAAGAGCTGTCTCCGACAGNATGAGGGTCACGATGNTAAACGAGGANGGGGAATATTTTGGNGTGTTTGGGAGTGCTGGTATCGGGGACGGNCAGTTTAGATGGCCCTGTGGTATCGCAGTAAACGATCAGAATCGCGTNTTTGTAACNGACGAATATCTCAATCGCGTTTCNGTTTTCAATGAGTCAGGTGAGTTTCTAAAGCATTGGGGATCTGAGGGGGAAATGGAGGGAATGCTTAATGGGCCATCTGGAATAGTCTTTGATCGAGATAACAACGTATTCATAGCGGATTCCAGAAACCATAGAATCCAAAAATTTACGAGTGATGGGGAATTCATCAAATCCTTCGGTGAGTACGGTAGTGGAGACGGGTGCTTGAACTTACCCTGGGGTTTGGGAGTAAACCAAGAAGGTGAGATTCTTGTAGCGGACTGGGGTAACGACCGCATCCAGAGATTTACCTCTAATGGTGAGTTTGTAGCAAAGTATGGTTCTCCTGGCCGAGAGGAGGGAGAATTCATTAAACCTGCTGGTGTCATAGTGAACCAGGAGGGATATATATATGTGGCCGACTGGGGAAACGAGAGGGTGCAAGTATTGAGCCCCGACGGAGAATTCGTACAAAAAATCCGGGGTCAAGCTACCAATTCTGAATGGGCTGAGGATTTTTTGGGGGTGAATGTGGAGGAAGCCGGTGCTAGGAAACGTGCCAATCTAGAGCCAGATATAGAGTATTTTAATGACGACCCTCATGAAGAATCATCGCATATAGAAAAACTTTTTTGGGGACCTGTGTCTCTTATGCTAGATGCTGAGGACCGACTTTTCATAACTGAAACAAATAGACATCGCATTCAAGTGTTCGAGAGAGATAATTAAAAGGCTATATCGCATAAAATAAAGTAGTTGTTTAGAGGGCTAGTGAGGAGACTTCAAATGGTAACAGAAACGAAACCCCGTTCCTTAGTGATCGTCCAACTTAGCGGCGGGAATGACGCCCTTAACACCGTGATCCCGTACGGGGATGGTCTTTACTACGATTGGAGAAAAGAAGTTCATATAGAACAGGACAGAGTTCTTAAAATCAATAACCAGTTAGGGTTCAATCCTGCTCTTAGGTCGATCAAAAACCTGTGGGACCATGAAAAAGTTGCTGTAATAAATGGTGTAGGCTACCCGGAACCTAATAGGTCTCATTTCCGTTCAATTGATATATGGAACACTGGAGAGTCTGTCGGAATCGGTGACTCTGGCTGGTTGGGACGCGCTTTAAGAGAAATTGATCCAAATGGTGAAAACCCTATTGCAGGTGTGAATTTCGGTAAGGGTTTACCTAGGGCATTGTCCTGTAGGGGTGTGCCAGTTGCTTCAGTTAGTGATCTAGAAAATTATGGATTGTTTCCAGACATACAGGGTGAACGGTCACGTGACCTTACCTTAAGCGCTTTTTCTCAAATATATGGCAGCGCCATGGCACATGACAATGTAGCGCAATTCATTGGACAAACGGGGATTGATGCACTTAAAGGTGCAGATATACTTAGGACGGCTCCTACACAGTATTCGTCGGCTATTGAATATGCCAATAATCCGATCGCCCAATCCATGAAGAGTATAGCTCAGGTTCTTACTGCGGATATAGGCACTAGGGTGTTCTACACTCAACACGGGAGTTTTGACACTCACGCGGCTGAGTTAGAAACTCACACTAGACTATGGACCGAGACTTCAGACGCAATTGGCGATTTTATGGAAGATATGAAAGAGCACAATCTGGAAGATGATGTTCTCGTATTGGTTTGGTCTGAATTTGGACGTCGCATCAAAGATAATTCGGCTGGAACTGACCATGGGTCTGGGGGAACAGCATTTGCTATAGGTGGAGCAGTAAAGGGTGGGCTATATGGGGAATATCCGTCACTGAAAGAGAGTGATCACCTTGAGGGTGATCTTCATTTTAACAACGATTTTCGCAGCATATATTCGACCATAGCTGAGAGATGGTTAGAGGTTGATCCAGCCATAGTGTCCAATGGAAATTATGAGCAACACGAGTTTATTTCACCCCTGACTTCCAACTAAGTTTATTTTTCTCTCTGCGTGAGAGGTTCCTTCTGTAGCATCGACTTTTGACAGGCTATCTTGGCACTTCCACAAACTTGATAACCGGCTTAGGAGCTAGATTCATTACGCTTGCTTAAAGGGTGTTAGCATTTTGCAATGCAATCTTTTAGAGACCTAAGGAACTGGACTCCGAAAACCAAAATATATTACGGATGGATAATCTTAGGAGTAGCTTCCCTTGGTACATTCGCCTCCACAGGTTCTGCACAAGTTACACTTGCCGGGGTGCAGGGCTTTATATTGGCAGAAACTGGATGGGATAGAGAGTCCCTAGCTATTGGGGTGACTATAGGAACATGGACGGCCGGCATTCTAACGCCTTTGGTCGGGTATTTAGCCGATAGGAAGGGCCCCAGATTATTTATGCCAATCGCAGTTATCGTGGTCGGGGTTTGTTTTTATTTTTTGGCGGGAGCGTCAACACTATTGCAGTTCTCAGCTGCCTACGTGATAGCTCGAGGTATAGGCACACCTGTGCTTATAAGTGTTGTACCAAGAACTGTCGCCGTGAATTTTTTTTACAGATGGAGAAATCTTGCATTAGGACTTATATCCATGGCGAGACCCTTCTACGGGGCGATAAATGTTCAAATAATATCTCTGCTCGCCATCAGATCTAGTTGGAGAAATGGTTATCGGATAATTGGCACATATTCTATTCTGTTGTCTATTCCATTGATTTTGTTCATGAGAAAGGCTCCTGAAGAAATTGGGCTTCTACCTGATGGGGTTCGCCCAGATCCCATTAAAACAGGCGATGAGGAAGGTCAGCTGCAGATCAAAGGGGAGATTAGTTGGACCTCTTCTGAGGCGATGAAAACTAAAGCACTTTGGCTCATTGGGGTCTCCCAGTTTCTGATAATACTTACTCTGGGGAATGTAAGTTTTCAATTAGTCCCATTTCTAAATCATTTGGGCTTGTCGCTTCCCCTAGCAGCACTGGCCTGGAGCCTAACCTCCATATTGGATTCTTTTTCGCATCCATTCTGGGGTTTTATGTCTGACAAGTATTCTCCCAGGAAATTGATGTTTGTTGGGTTACCTTCCGTAATAGTGGCAACTTTTCTATTTTTGCTAGTGGATGACATTAAAGTAGCATTTGGGTTGGTTTTACTTTGGGGAACATCTAGCGGTGGGCTCGAAGTACTTGGTGGGATGTTGTTGGCAAGCTATTACGGTCGTAATTCTTACGGAACTATTTCCGGCATCATAGGTCCGTTTCAAATCCTAGGTCTCGGGTTGGGACCGACTCTGGGCGCATTTATGTTCAAAATGACTAATGGATATGAAACTCTGTTTCTTTTTTCAGTAGCCTCTTACATCGTAGCCACTTTTTTGATAGTTATTGCCCGGAGACCCATCAAACCTTCTAACGGAATCAAATTTCCTTAAAAGTAAATGAGATATTCTCAATGTTGTGACATATATATGGTTTAGATCAGGATCCAATATACAGTCTTTCGCAACATTTATAGCTAGCTACTGGGAAAAATTCACAAACCTCGAGTTTTTCCGGACGTGAAATCGAATTGCAAAACGTCGAATTTTAAGGAAGACTGATTTATACTCTCAACCTAAAGGTGAAATCTCTAAACCAAGAGTAAAAAAATGAAAACTGTTAAGACGATGGGTATAAATAGCAATCAGCCAGTTGGCAGGGGTTTTAATTTTCCCTATGACATCGCTATCAGGGATGATCTCGGGAAATCCAGAACTATTTATCTCTTGAACCGTCCCAATTCAGCTACCCGAATGGGAACACGAATTCAATATTTTACCTTTGAAGAGGACTGGATCGGCGAGTTTGGCAATCCTCTCGAGGATGATGAGGCAAAATTTACTAAGCCAGTCACCTTGGCTTTTGACAGTAATGGTCAACTTCATGTGACTGACGAAGCCACCGATGAAATAAAAATTTTTGATAGTGAAGGAAAATTTCAACGATCCATTAAATTGGATTCTGACAGTCAGGAGGACGGTGAGCGATTTGGACCGGCAGGTATAGCTATTGATTCCGACGATTTCATCTATGTTTCGTCGCGGTATTTAAATCTAATACAAAAATTAACTCCAGAGGGAAGAATTGTGCTCCAATGGGGTTGCAGTGGTAATGGACCTGGTGAGTTCAATATGCCCTGGGGCATGGATATAGATTCTCAACGGTGTCTGTACGTGGCAGATTGGAGAAATGATCGAGTTCAAAAATTTGACGCTGATGGAAGTTTTTTGAGAAGTTTTGGAGAATCGGGCAAAAAGTCAGGACAGTTTCATAGACCTTCCTCAGTGGCGGTAGACAGTAATCTAAACGTGGCAGTTGCTGACTGGGGAAACGAGAGAGTTCAGATCTTTAATAATGAGGGGTTGGTTCTAAATGTGCTTGAAGGGGATGCTACTCTCTCCCAATGGTCCCATGAGTGGCTCGATGTGAACTTGGACGAGAGGGAGGCTAGAAATAGGGCAAATCTCAAAACTTTGGATCTTCCGCGTCACTTGTCGAATGCATATCATGAAGCCTCTCAAACCGAACACAAATTTTGGGGGCCTGTTTCAGTGAAATTTGATTCAGATGACCAACTTTATGTAACGGAGCATAGCAGGCATAGAATTCAGGTATTTGAGCCGGTAGAACTAACATAATTTTGCAGAATTAATAGAATTTACAAATTAAGGAGAATCCTTATGGTGAGTATTAATACGGAATTGATTATCCATCTTATGAATAGAGCTGGTTTTGGAATCACTCCTGATGAGTTGGATTCTTACTCCGAAATTTCTTATGAAAAGCTGGTAGAGAGTCTACTGGATCCCACGGAATCTTCACACATACCTGACGACATTCTTTTCCGCGACCACGTCGATCTTCATGCTTCGAGAAGCGGGGTACCCGCATATTGGGCTTATAGAATGATTTCCACGAAGTCGCCACTTGAAGAAAAAATGTCGTTATTTTGGCACGGTATTTTTGCTACAGGCAACTCAAAGTTAAATAACCTACGAACAATCTTGAACCAAATTGAAATGTTCAGGAGGTCAGGCACTGGCAAATTTGATGATCTACTACTTGATCTGTCTCAGGACCCAGCGATGCTAATATGGCTAGATAATCAAGACAATGTCAACGAATCTATTAATGAAAACTACGGCCGAGAGATACTAGAGTTGTTTTCAATGGGAGTGGGGAACTATTCTGAAGACGATATTAAAGAGTGTGCTCGGGCATTTACGGGATGGTCAGTGGGCAACTCAGAATATATGTCTCTTATGGCCCAAAAAGATTCAATTTGGCCCTATGGACGAATAGTTTGGCATTATGATTTCAAATCTGAAATCCATGATGGAGATAATAAGGAATTCCTTGGGCAGAAGGGACCTTTCAACGGGAATGACGTAGTCCGAATAATTTGCAATCAGGAAGCAACTGCGAGATTCATTTCACGGCATTTATACAATTTCTTTGTGGCGGATGAAGTGCCAGTGCCACAGTGGAAAGATACTCCGCCAAGGGACCCCGCAGCGATAAATACTTTAGTTGAGGCGTATTTCGAATACGATCATGACATCAAATCTGTTTTGAGAGTGCTCCTGACCTCAGACTTTTTCAAAGAATCTCAATATCAGAAAATTAAAAGTCCAGTTGAGCTTGTTATTGGAACGCTTCGTTTGAGTGGGGAATACAACGATGACTCGAAAGTTGATTCCAGCATTTTTGGAGTCATCGCTGAATCTGATTATATGGGACAGGCTTTATGCAATCCACCATCTGTTGAAGGGTGGCATACTGGAGAGGAATGGATATCTAGCGGTGCCCTTGTTGATAGGGTTAATTTTGCTTCTCAGCATATTGGTAATCCTGACAACGATGGAGTTAAACATATCGTTGACAGAATTCGCACTGACCTGAAAGATGATGCGCACACAGTAGGTGAATTGATTGAATCTTGTGGGAATTCGGTTGGAATAACCAGAATTTCAGAAGACACCGCTGAAGGTGTACTGGACCTTTTTTCTCAAGAGGAAGTTCAGGCGAAGGGCCAGGATGCCAAAATTCAAATTGAAGATGAGACTATCCTAAGGGTCTTGGAATTCATGGTCTCGAGTCGGGAATATCAGCTCTGTTAAACGATTCTTTGATAACAAAGTTCAAGAGATCAGTTTGTTCAGTCTAGCTAGAAGATGTATCAGTAGAGTACGGGGATTCCGACTGGTGATTACTGGAAAAACTCTGGTGTAATTAGGATAAAACCACTGTATTCACGCTATCTCGAGGTGCCATATGTCAACCGACAAGATCAATATCACAAAGATAGAAGTAGTTGAATTCAACTGTGAATTGGGGCGACCCAGTATGGGCGATGGAAGTGGGTACTGGAGAGTTCTAGGCGGGATCAAAATCCATACCAATTTAGGTATAACAGGTGAATATGTCGGAAGGCATCCATCTGAATATGCGGGTCTTCGTCACTATGCCTCAAACCTGATGGGCCTTAATCCCCTTGAGCGGGAAAAAATTTACACTATTTCCAAGTTAGCCACGAGACAGATTGGGTTTCTAAGCATGGGGGTGTTAGATATAGCCCTGTGGGACGTGGCAGGCAAGTTTTACGAGTCCCCAATTTATGAATTATTAGGTGGATATAGAAAAAAACTGCCTACTTACGCAAGTACCTATCAGGGGGAGATAGGGACCGCCTTGGGAACCCCAGAAGCTTATGCAGAATTTGCTATCCAGTGTAAGGATCTAGGTTATCCCGGCTTCAAAATCCATCCCATAAAGGGTGAAAATATTGATTTGGATATTAAAACGGTCTTGGCTGTTAGGTCCGCAGTGGGGGATCACATGGATTTAATGATAGACCCAGCATGCAATTACCGAACTTTTTTAGATGCACTGAAGGTAGGGCGGGCTTGTGATGAGGCGAATTACTTATGGTATGAGGATCCCTATAGTGATGGAGGAATCTCCTCGCACGGACACTTTCAATTGAAATCTCTTATCAAAACCCCACTACTTCAGGGAGAGCATGTTCGAATGCTTGAACCGAATGTAAATTTCATGAAATCTGGTGGAACAGACTTAATCAGAGTGGATCCTGATTTCGACGGTGGTATAACTGGAGCAATGAAAATTGGGCATGCCGCTGAAGGGTTTGGTCTGGATGCTGAAATACATAATTGTGGTCCTGCTCATCGCCATGTGATGGCATCTCTCAGAAACAGTAATTACTACGAAATGGCTCTTCTTCATCCAGAAGCTCCACCAAGCGCCGTTCCTGTCTATGTAAATGGATATTCCGATGACCTCAACTCAATTGATGAACAGGGATGTGTATCGGTACCTGAAGGGCCTGGGTTGGGGGTCGAATATGACTGGGAATACATTAAGAAAAATCAAATTGCCTCAACAAATTATTGTTGAATTTTTCTGTGGAGATTAATCTGAATTAGGTTGAATAAAGAAATTGGACCTGTAGGTTCTTGTGGATTTTCAAATGGGATGGTCGCTGCCGGTCATCCACTGGAAGTTGAAGCCGGCTTGGATATTCTTCGGCTGGGCGGCAATGCGGTTGATGCTGCTATAACGGCTGCTTTTGTCGCTGACTTGGCGGAACCGGCCATGTGTGGGCTAGGAGCCCATGGTGTAATGTCGATTTACTGGGCGGAGACTGGTAAAACCACTGTCATTGACTTTTATGACGTTGCCCCTGCCACTGCTTCTACATCTATGTTTCGGACGGCGCTTGGTATGTCATCTCCTGAAAAGACTGGAGCTCTTGGCTATCCGTCAGTCGAAAACGATGAACAATTCTATGGCCATAAGTCTGTCATGGTTCCCAGCCAGGTAGCAGGACTTTTTTCGGCTTATAAGTTATTTGCTTCTCTTCCACTTGCTACCCTCATGGTCCCCTCGATAAGCCTCGCAAGAGAAGGAGTACCAGTCGACGAAATAATGGCTAGGTATATCCAGGACACAAAGCATCTGTGGAATAGGTATCCGGAAATGGAATCCACATTTGGAAAGAATATAGGCGATTCTGTTGTACGGAACGATCTCGCTAAAACATTGGAGCTTATAGCGAACGAAGGCGAGGATGTGTTTTACAGGGGGGCTATAGCCGAGCGGATAGTCCAAGATATGTGCGATAACGGTGGGATTCTTTCAGCAGAAGACCTGGATAATTATAGTCCGTTAGTTTACGAGTCCGACCAATACACTTACAGAGATATTACTTATGTAACCGGTGGGAATGTGACCCTGGTTGAAGCCCTTAACATATTGGAAAACTTCGATATTTCACCTTCAGGACATCAAACCCTAGAGACTGTCCATCTTATGATTGAGTCTATGAAGCTTTCCTGGGCTGACACATTGGCTCACGTTGGAGATCCAAGGGGAAGCGATAGTCCCTGGAAGTCTTTGATATCGAAGGAGTACGCTAGAGAAAGAGCTGCAATTATAGATCCTGTTAAGGCTTCCTCTTTCCCCAATTTTGGCAATCCGTGGACGTTTGAAAATAAGGATGACCCAAACTTGAATAAGATTCCGATCGACAACTCAGGAAAAACCATTGGGCATACGACAAAAATAGTTGTTATGGATCGAGACAACAACGTAGTTTCACTGATAACTAGCCTGGGCACTTATTTTGGGTCGCAGATTATCGTTCCTGGAACGGGAATTCTTCTGAATAACAGTATGCACAGACTTGATCCCAGACCCGGGTATCTAAATTCCATAATGCCTGGCAAAGGGATGCAAAGATTAACTTCAAGTGTGATTGCATTTAACAATAATGTTCCGGTTTCTACGCTTGCCGGGTCTCTCAGCATATTTCTTGGGGGAATGGGGATTCATCCCTTGGTGAACATGGTTGACTTTGGTATGGGTATACATGAAGCAATTAATTCCTTGAGATTTCATCCTGTGGGAGAAGAAATATGGGTTGATAGTCGGATGGACATTGATCTTCTTGAGGGTCTTACTAATATGGGGCACAAGCTTGTATTAAAGGAATCAAGTTATGGGAATACATCTTTTGGTAATCATGTAGGGTTGAGTTTTACTAAAGAAAAATCCCTAATGTCCGGTGGTATTGATGTCCTTCACAACAATTGGTTGAAAGGTTTCTGATCCACCTAAATAGCGTGATCGTATTGGGTTATTAGTTAGTACTTCCCTACCCTTTTTCTTTGGATTGTTAACCTGGAAATTTACTTTATGGTAGGCTGAATTTTATGAACTGGTCGACTCCCAATAACCTTTCTCCTTTGCAGCAATTTTCTGATGCAGCAGACTCTGATGACCTAGATTTGACACAAATGGCGTTGTTGATTGCTTTAAGTGAATATCCCAATTTAGATTTACAGCTAGAACAACAATCATTGGACTCACTTGCCTCCGCCGCCGCCCACCGGGTTGATGAGGAGAGGGAACCTCTAGCCCGGGCTAATATTTTGAGTGAATATCTTTTTGATGAAGTAGGATTCAGGGCTAATCAGGAAAACTACTATGACCCACGTAATTCTTATTTGAACGAAGTGATTGAAAGACGATTGGGAATTCCCATAACTTTATCTTTACTCTACATGGAGGTTGGAAAGAGGTTGGAGATGGACTTAGAAGGTGTTGGTATGCCTGGTCACTTTCTTGTCCGTGTCAAGTCTAGTCAGGAAGATATATTGGTGGACCCGTTTCACCGAGGGATTATTTTGTCTGAGCAGGAATGTGCCAGAAGACTCCAACAAATTGTTGGCGATACGGTGGCTTGGGATAAGAGATATGTTGCCGGGGTAAGCGACAGGCAGTTAATCACGCGGATTTTGAGAAATCTTGGGGCCATTTATGCTGCTGCGAATGATTATGAAAGGGTTAGCAGGGTTGACGAGTGGATAAATGCATTACAGGTTCCTCCCGCTGGTGTCACTAGCCCTTGAATATAAGGTTTTGCATAGGCATATCTGGGGAATCATATATACAATTGTGTTTGCTCCAATTTTAATTGTGGAAGAGAAATTACGTGGGACAGGTGATAGAAAATTCGCCTGACGAATAATAAATTTTAATTGGGATAGTTTAGATAATGTTCTATTCTGCCCGCATAGAGGAGGGAACTTCATGACAAATTCTGATATGGGTCCTGTGGAAGTATCACAGGAAATCCTTGACAGTCTAAAGGCAATTCCTACAGCAACTGTTTATAATGCTCTTAGAAATTTCGGATCGCTATTTTGTGTCTGTGAAGGTATTCAAAACTTCACGCCGTTTACACCTGGTAAAGAACGATTTGCAGCGAGAGCACGTACCCTTAGGTTTATGCCACTTCGTCCTGATATTGCGAGTGACAAGCCGGGTGGTGTTGATTCCCCCGAATATATCGCCATGGGCCGGTGTGGCCCGGGAGACGTGCTTGTGGCAGATATAGGTGGAAGAGTCCAGGATGTGGTAGCAGGAGACGTAAAATTGCTTCAACTTGCGATGAATAACGCTGATGGGGTGGTGATAGACGGTGCGATAAGGGACCTGGATGTACTCCTTGATGAAGATTACGCTCTTTCCGTGTACGCCAAAGCACGCAGTTTTCACGGCAATCCAAGTAGTCTTCCAGCTGAAGAAAATGTTCAAATTCAGTGTGGGGGTGCCCTTGTGCGCCCAGGTGATGTCATGGTGGGAGATAATGACGGGGTTCTCGTCGTTCCATCATGGATGGCTGAAAAAGTATTAGAGTGGGCCATTGAGCATGAGGGCGCAGAGAACTTGGTTAAAGACAAGATAAAGGCAGAGAAAGTCGCACCAGGTAAATATTATCCTCCCACCCAAGAAACCATAGAAGAATGGCGAAGACGGAATTCTCGGTAGGAGGTCCCGCATCGAAATGTTGATTTTATTTCCATTTCCTGACCTTAAATATTTTTCGGTATGAGGATTTCTTCCCCTGTTTTAAAGTTGCGGGACTTTAGGCTGTTGATAGCTGCTACTTTCTTCGAGAGTTTTATGCGAGGGGAAAACGTGGTTTTGGGATGGGTAATTTTGGAACTGACCGATTCGCCCTTTATGGTTGGCTTAGCCATGGGAATTCGGGCGGCGCCAGGGTTTTTCCTTGGTATAACGGCTGGTACTATTTCTGATCTTGTCGATAGGCGTAAGTTTATGCGCCTGTTGATGGCGTTGGCGGTTTTGGTCGCTTTGACAATGGGATTATTGCTCTCCTCAGGTAAGGCTGAGCTTTGGCATTTACTGGCTATTCCCGTTTTTTCGGGCACGATCCACATGATGTTCAACACCGCAAAGCAGAGTTTCGTTTTTGACTTGGTGGGACGTGAAAATGGACTTAACGGGATGTCTTATCTTGGTCTGTCAATGAGAGGAGGAGGGATGTTGGGGGCTCTCGGTGTAGGGTTTGCACTCGCAAAATGGGGTGCTGGAGCCGGATATTTTGTTGTCGCAGTTGCTTGCTGTATATCTGTGGGATTTCTAGGATTTATTCGTTCTCGTGGTACGTCTGCTCCTTCTCGAAGAGGAAATATCCTTACGGGTTTTGTAGAGTTCTGGAAGGAAATGCGGCAAAACCGGACCATTGCAGGACTAGTTTTCATCGTAATGCTCGTCGAGTTTTTTGGTTTTACTCCTAATAACGCTTTAATGCCAAGTATTGCTCGTGACGTTTGGGGTTTGGGTCCACAGGGACTTGGAATTTTAAGCGCTTTTAGTTCAGGGGGAGGAATACTCGCCATTGCAGTTATTTCTTTGGTGGGCCATATACGTTATCAGGGGTTAGCGTTTATTGTTGTTTTGCATTTATTTGGAGGAGCCTTGCTGCTCCTCGGTTTTGCTCCATCAGTCTATGTAGCTGTGATTGCCATTGTCGTTCTAAGCGGGACCATGGCACTTTCCGATCTGTTCTCACAAACTCTTTTGCAGAGGCTGGTTCCTAATGACTTGAGAGGCCGTATTATGGGTGCCTGGACTACGGCAGTTGGTACGGGCCCGGTAGGTAACCTTGAAATTGGGGCACTGGCTTCTTTAATGGGAGTGACCGTCGCATTAACGTTCCATGGTGGAGGACTGGTTCTCCTAGCAATCATTACACTTCTTACCTTTAAAAGGCTCCGTAGGATCTAGTGGGTTAGCTTACGAGATTTTTTTGAAATTGATAGAGGACTGTCATCAAGATCTGAAGATGTTTCAGGCCCAGGATCCTTTTGCCATAATTCCCCCGTCAACGTTTACAAAAGTTCCTGTCATAAATGAAGCCCTATCGCTTGCAAGGAAAGCAACCACTTTTGCTATGTCCTCTGGAGCCCCCAATCGGCCGATTGGGTGAGTTCTACCTGATTCTATTATCGCGTCCTCAATTTCTGTCCCGGAACTAACCACAGAATCCCTCCATAGAGGGGTGTCTACTCCACCGGGGCAAACAGAAAGGACGCGTATGTTATCTTCTGCGTAGTCTAGTGCCATCTGCCGCGTTAGTGAGAGGTCACCTCCTTTTGTTGCCGCATATGCCGGCACCAAATAAGCAGATTGCTGCCCTTGCACGCTCGCGGTGCTGATAATTCCCCCCCCGCCTCTAGTTCTCATTTCAGGTATTGAGTATTTAGCCATGAGAAAACGACTCTTTAAATTAACTGCTAAAACTCTGTCCCACATCTCCTCAGTAGTATTTTCAACGTTAGCGTAAGAACTGATTGGTTGGATTCCAACATTGTTAAATAATATGTCCAAGCCTCTGAATTGGGAGACACATTCGGATACAGTTCTCTCACAATCCAAAGATAGAGATGCATCGCCTATCACAGAAAATGCTGTTCCTCCTTTATCTCGTATCTCTGACACTGTTGATTCAGCAGCATCTTGGTCTATGTCCATGATTGCGACTGATGCTCCTTGGGATGCGAGTTCCTTTGCGCCTGCCGAACCGATACCAAGTCCACCACCGGTAACTATTGCTATCTTTCCTTCTAAATCGCCCATTTTTGGCTCCTAGTTTTAAAAGACCGATCTCAGATGCCCACTTTGATATAGACCTTAATCATCCTATGAAGTTGATATTTTTACTGCTTAAGTCAGGTAGGAAATTATCCTCTATATAGTCCCAGTTGAATTCAATTCCTAGCCCAGGGCCTTTCGGTATTTTGACATATCCGTCATTATCCAAGGGGTCACAGGGTTTTTTTAGAAATACCGGACAAGCGTCACGATCTTCATCAGGTTTGGTTAGACCTCTTTCATAATATTCACATTGTTCTTCGGTTGTGGATCCCAGGATGGCGAGATTTGCGAATCCGCCTACGTGCATTTCGCACTGCATTCCGAGTGACTCATACATTGCGATTGCTTTTCTGCAGCCAGTGATACCACCGAAGCTTACGTCAATTCTTCCCATGTCTGATGCCCTTTGAAATGCCCAGTTTGCCCTGGTGTAAAAACTGCCAGGTTCCATTTCAGGACCCAAAATATTTATATCTAGTTCTTTAGTAAGCTGCTTATAGGGTTCCATCCTGCGTTCATCCATCGGATGCTCTAGCCAGTAGTAGTCGAGTTTTTCCAATTGTCTACCAACCATTAGGGATTCCTGATATGTATAAACACTCCAAGGGTCCAGCATTAGTACGATGTTATTACCTACAGCGTCCCTGACGGCTTCACAAACCTCTATGTCCTGTTTGGGAAAGGCAGGTTTTCCTGGAGCTGGACAGTCGTTTATAGGATCCCAGAAAATATAGGCGTGGACTTTGAAGGCTTTATAACCACGAGCAACTGCTTCTTTTGCATGCTCCGCATAGACATCTGGGTTGCCCAGATTTGGATATGTGCTTGCATACGCTTTAACTTTGTCGCGTGCTCCACCAAGAACCTGGTATGTGGGTGAATTTGCTAGTTTTCCCATCAGATCCCATAAGGCGCAATCTATGGATCCAATGGTTGTTTCAGAAAATCCCCGGTGGGCCATCATCCACTGCCATAGTTTTTCTATATTTCTCGGGTCTTCCCCAACGAGAAGAGGTTTTATGATATTTTCCGTTTCTTCAACACTTGGGGGTTCATAATAACCATCCCAGCCGTATTGAGTATCGAAACCAGTTTGGCCATCATCGGTTGTTATTTTAATTAGTCCCCTAGGAACTCTTCTTTTGGGTCCTCGTTGACCATATCCCCATTTGGTTCCGTAATCTTCGGCCTCAACCGAGAATCTGATCACTTGAACGTCTGCAATTTTCATGCTTTCTCCCAGTAAGGTATTCATTGCTATAGAGCAGTCCGACACTATCATATAATCCGACTCCAGAACTTTTGTAACTTATTTGAAATATAGTTTGGATCTAAAAAGGGGCTTAACTGATATGAGAATGGGATTATTTATAGGTGGTATAGGGTCTGCCGGATCACTAGAAAGCCAAATCACACAAATTTTGGAAGCTGAAAAAGATGGATTCCACAGCCTGTGGGCGGCACACATTATGGATGTAGATATTATGTCTATGATGTGTTTGGCCGCAGAAAAAACCAGTCGGATTGAAATGGGAACCGCTGTAACGCCGACTTTCCTCAGACATCCTATAGCAATGGCCCAGCAGGCTTTGACGGTTCAGTCAATTGCTGGGGGCAGATTTACTTTGGGAATAGGGGTGAATCACAAACCTGTTGTAGAAGATCGATTGGGGATGGAATTTCACCGACCAGCTCAGCACATGAAAGAATATCTTGACATAGTCAGAACACTTTCCAGAGATGGCATAGTGGACTACAAGGGTCAGATATTCAGTGCTAACACGCAGTTCACAATAGCGGAGCGCTCTCACATTCCGGTTCTTTTGGCCGCACTGGGTCCAAGAATGTTAAAAACTGCCGGAGAAACTGCCGATGGAACCATTACCTGGATGACCGGAGTACAAACCCTCAAAACCCATATTGTCCCTACAATAAATCGTGCTGCCGAGGGTGCTGGAAGAGACAATCCTCGGATTGTTGCAGCAGTTCCCGTGGCAGTCACAGGGGATCGTCCCGCTGCTTTTAGGCAAGCTAATGACTACTTCGGGCGTTATGGACAGTTACCTAGCTATAGAGCGATGCTAGACAGAGAGGGGGTTGAAAGTCCTGCTGAAATGGCACTTGTTGGGGATGAGGAAGAGGTTGCAGAACAATTGAGGGCTTACGCCGACGCCGGGACGACCGACATGGCTGCCCAGATTTATCCCGTGGGTCCTGATCCTCATGAATCAATTGCAAGAAGTAGAAATCTACTCAGAAGTTTAATTGGTAAACTATGAAATACATGCAAAAGCAACTGGCATCATAGGTCGAAAGTGCTCGGGAACCGCTTTAGTAGGCCGATAGTTTGTTATCCACGAAAGAGAAAGTTTTAGAGGAATTTGAAATGACCCCAAAAGAGTTGGTTTTAGGTGGTTATAAATCTTTTGCTGAGGGCGATATGGAGAGTCTCGGAAAGATTTATCACAAAGATGCGTTAGTCCAAGTAAATGGAGACCACGAACTTTCTGGCGAATATCATGGGTTCAATGATTTTCTGGAAAATTTTTTATCCAAATTGCTTATTAGATTTCCGAACTTTGACCTAGAAATTCTTAACGTATCTTCTGATGGTGATCACGTATATGTTCACGTTCGTTATACAGCTGATAATCTAGACTCTGAATCGATTCACATGTTTGTGGTGGAGGATGAGTTGGAAACAAAATTTCATATATTTGATGATTCCCAGAAAATAGCTGCAGCGCTTGGTGGCTTGCAAAATTAGTTAAGGGAGGAGCGACTACGGTCAGAATATCAATTCCTTTCTCATTGTCGATACGAAGTTAGCCAGCTAAATTGGGCACTTCATGAGATAGGTTGTGTTCACCAGTTCCAGCCAGAGAATTGTTCAAGTAACTCTCGTCCTGATTTGGCCACACGTTCCTTCATTCTCTCGAGAATGACTGCTACTGCAATTAGGAAAATGCCAGCTGTTATAGCAAGCACCCCGCCATCGATATCCGGGAGCAATCTACCCAAGTTCCACAAAAGATTTATAGCAAAAATCGCCATACTTCCCATCAAAACTATGCGAGATCTTGAAAACAAACCCCATAAAATCAATACCAGCGATTCAAATCCGGACAAAAAGAAATAAGGTAGTTCAGGTTTCTCATATATTGATTGTAGAAACGCAGACATGGGTAGAATCAATACTGAAAGGGTATTGAATACTGGGGCAAGAAATTTGATTCTTGATTCTCTGCGGTATTCAAAATATGCTAAACCAAGGAGGTATAGACCTGCAGGTATAGTATAGAAATGTACGCCTGAAAACTCTTGATTTGCAGCCTGAATGTACCAGCTTACAATCAGTGAAGCGGCAGATACATATATATATCTGGCATCGCGCTTGGTGATTCCTATTCCAAGGTACAAGAGACCTAGTATTGCAACAACAGTCGTGGCGTTGAGGATGTGAGAACCACTGTCGTTTTCACCACTTAGGCTAAGAATAACGGAGAGAAGCACAAATATTGTAGAGGCTATGGCGAACCTAGTGGAGGTTTTTCTCAAAGGGGTTTCCCAAATCTCCAACCATGATTTGGTGGAGTTTTCAGACCATTTTCTTATTCCAGCAGCCATCCACCAGGAAGCCAGACCTTGGCAGGACCAAGAAACCGCTCTTAATGTCCAAGAGCCATCCCCCACGTTCCCAACTAAAAACATGCTAGTTATGGCCACGAGGACAGTGGTTGAATAAGTCATGTTTCTGTTTTTGGATATGTAGCAGACCGCGACAGTAACAACTGTGTATATAGATGCAGCAAGAATTCCCTCTGGGTTTGACCAGTCAGACCATCCTGAGAGTATTACGCTTATTGCGATATCTAAACATGCGATTGCGACCAGTGGCGCAAAACGAGGATCTACATGACGTGTGTATCCACTGCCAGAAGGATTTATCTTTAAATAGGCAAAAGTCAAAAATAAGATATAAATTGAGACCAGCGGTATTGTGATCAACCCGTATGTATGAGGGTTCTCAAGACCAATTTGTGGCAAGGTAATGGCCAAAAGTGTCGATGCGTGGGCGAATGTTGTGACAGGGTAAATCCAGTACCATTTCTTAACTATAATCATGGCGATAATCGATAGGATGGTTAGAACCGAGGTGAGAGCCAGTAAACTAATATGCCAGTCGAATGACAGCAGAATAGATGCTGAAACAAAAGCGAATGTCAGAGAAAATGCGCTGGCTCCTAGAGCCATTGGACAGAAGAATTTTCTGAAATGCCTTGGGGCCTGCAACAAAGGAACTTTAGAGGATACGAATGTTATAAAAGTTGAACCCGATACAGCAAAATATAATCCAACCAAAACCAATATGACGACTTTCCCCCAAGTGTTTGTTTCCGAAATTGCAATAAGTATGGTGAGGGCAGCCAACACGTTGCCAACTGAAAAGATGATCTCATTGGCTATGTCATTGCCGCGGATTCTCCAAACAATCCCTGTAGACAGGTAAACGAGTGAGATGCCACCAAAAAGGTAATACCATTCCCAACGTTGCCAGTCGTTGTCAAAGAAAAAGGCAATGAGAGAGAGCGCAATCCCAGCTAATAAAAGCGAACCATGGGTCAACACGTATCCTTTATATACGTAGCTTAAACCCCACCACAATGGGAGAGCTATCCCCACTAGCATTAGCCAGGCTTTGGGTTCCAAATGTATTTGGAGATCAATGCCTGGAAGCTTTGGGTTTGGAGAAATCGGATCAAATAAAAGGTAAGTGATGACACCAGAGGTAAATAAGGCCCAAACCGCTGCAATTGTTATAAAAGCCAACCCTGACAGGTGCAAATTCATTCGACTTCTCACCATGTGGCCTACGAAAATAAAGGCAGTGACTTGACCGGCCGATAGTGGTATTAGATAGGGCCGATTAGATTCCTCCTCCCACATCGATACCAAAATCACCAAAGATCCGATGGTCACCAATAAAATTCCCAGTCCGAGTAAGGAAGACATAGCATTTTCTGAATACAGTGTTTTCCACGTGTCAGCCCAGCTAAAATTAAAGGCTGTTGATTTCACTCTGTTCGGATATGGTGTTTCAACACTGGCAGTGGGTATGGTCACTGCTGTGGTACTGTGCCTATCCTGTGTTGATTCAGTGCGTCTTTCGGAAGTTATTACATTGGTACCGCAGGATATGCAGAAAGAAAGTTCGGGTCTTACTGGTTGGTTACATGTCGGACAAGATTTAAGTTTCTGTTTTTCCTCTTGAATCTCTTCTAATGGGGGTGGTTCAGGGGAGGTTTCAATAGAATCCCCAAACTGGGTACCGCAAGACCCGCAGAATCTGAGTGAGGCCTCTGCAAGTGCTCCACAATGTGAGCATGATTTCAGCTCGCCGGGACTTTCTGTTGAATGCTCTGAGGAATTTGAAACTTTCTTTATACGTATTCCACAGTGTGGACAAAATGTCATATAAGGAAGAATTTGGTTGTCACATTCTGAACAGAGCACGTTTCGACCCCTATAAGAGGTATTTAAATAGCTGCCTGAAAACGCTATTTTAAGAGATACCAGATACTAAGTTAGCAAAAATCTATCAGGGTGGGAATGAATTAGATAGCTATTTTTTACTTATCAAGCTTTATGAAGTCTGCGATGCGTTCGCCCACCATCATCGAAGGAACATTTGTGTTGGCTCTAACACAGTCGTGCATTATGGATGCGTCCCCTATACGCAACGCTTTTGTACCATGCACTCTTCCATATTGGTCGACCACCGCCATGGAGTCTGAAGTTAGGCCCATCTTGCAGGTACTGCTAATGTGGTGACTCGTTACGGCATTCTTCCTGATCCATAAATTTAAAGCTTCATCGTCGTTCAGTTCTTGGTCGCTAGGCTCGATTCGATTGGCCACTATTGATGAGTATGAAGGACCACTACCAACTTCGGCACATAACCTTACACACTCTCTCATTCTTCTAAGATCCTCTTCTTCTCTGTAATAGTTGTAGTTGAGTATTGGCTGTATTTTGGGGTCAGATGAGCGAAGAGTGAGTTCTCCTGCACCAACTTGTAGATAAAGACAGGCTGTCATTCCCACGCCCTGGTACATTTCATCCCCATCGGCCATGTAAAACCGTTGTGGAACAGTGGCCGTATGGTGAACCATCATATCGTTGCGTAAATTCGATCCACTAGCCGTATATCTAATCGCGACAGTTGCGCCCCTTATAAGTCCGTCTCGGTGATGCTGGTAGCTCTTATCTACCTCCCATATAAGTCGTACTTGGGGGTGATCCTTTAGATTTTGTCCCACACCAGGCAAATCCTGTAGTACATCTATTCCATTTTCTTCCAGATGTTTTCTAGGCCCGATGCCGGACAGCATCAATAGTTGAGGGGATCCGATAGCTCCGCTGCTTAAAATGATTTCTTTACCGTGTACCTCAAACAGCTCTCCCTTACTCTCAACCTTTACCCCTATCGCACGATTATCATCAAAAATTATCCTATGCACCGTACAGTCACCCCGTAGGGTTAAATTTAGACGGTTCCTAACCGGGTTTATGTAGTTTAGTGCAGTGCTCTGCCTTACCCTATCAATCGTGTTAAATGGCATGGGGCCGACCCCTGTTGAGTCAGGATCGTTATGGTCGGCAGTTGTAGGAAATCCCAGCGACTGAAATCCTTCATAAAAGGCACTGGCATCTTGGCTCCATTCACTTTTTGGGTGCCTTCTTACACGTATTGGACCCTCGTGACCGTGAAAATCACCGCCCATATCTGTATCATTTTCAAGGCGTTTGAACGCGGGCAGACATTTTTGAAAACTCCATTCATCGTTTCCGTTTTCAAACCAAGTATCGTAGTCTTCAGGATCTCCTCTCAAAAAAATCTGAGCGTTGACAGCGCTGGACCCTCCCATTCCCTTTCCTCTAGGGACAAGCATCGGAAGGTCTTGTTCCTCAGTAGATTTGGCGACGTATAGCCATCTCTTTTCATCTCCCGGGTCGAGCCACCAATTTGGCTTGTTTTGAAGTTCTGGTCCATATCCGTATTTAAATTTGTCGGGTAATGACTGGAAATCGGGATAATCACTACCAGCTTCGAGTAAAAGCACTGACACCGAAGGGTCTTCGCTCAGGCGTGTAGCTATGATCGCTCCAGCCGAGCCAGCTCCTACAACTATGTAGTCGTATTTCATATAGAACCTTTAAAAATAATGCTTATATTTTTGTTCATATGAGCTAACTGAATCTAATCTAGATCTGAAAGCGTGGGTAGAACTTCCTTACTCAACAATTCTAGTGACCTATGCCACTTTGGGGTCATATCACCCCAGTCATGGCAAAGTGCCAAAAGCGTGCCAAACCCACCTACGTCCTGATGAAGTTTTCTCAACCGATTAGAACACTCTTCTGGATCTCCTACGATCCATACGTTTTTAAGCATATATTCAGGAGTGATTTCTTCATCTGGCATGTCGGGGTCTAATTTAAGTCCTTCCAGTCCGCTTCCCGAACCCAATAGCGGAATCCAGTAGTCCTGGAAAAATTGCCCCATGGGACCCTCCAAGGCCTCTTTTCTAGCTTTTTCTCCATCCTCCGCCACGTATATTTCTCTCGAGATCCTCCATTCTGATCTAGGGGCGTCAAGGTTCGCTTTTGATGCTCCTTTTACTACTACCTCACGGTGACTTGGAAGGTACATTTCGTGCAGAAAACAAGTACTCATGGGGATCCACCCTTTTTCTCCCACCACTGACAGGGTTCCTGAGCTTGGACTACTACCTGCAACCGCTATAGGTGGATGCGGTTTCTGGTACGGAATCATGTGGTAGTCAAACAGGGTGTCTCCTTTTGGCTCAGGAATCCCTGTGTCATAGAACGTCCCCTTGTGGTGGAATGGCTTTCCTGCCCAAAATTGCTGGATAACCGAGATGGCCTCCATCATTTGGCTATGGATATCTTCCCGGGCAGTTTCGACTCCAAATATCTCCTTATTCCACTCGGTTCCAGACCCTGAACCAATTCCGAAATATAGGCGACCCCGTGCCAGATGATCAAGTTGAGCTATTCTTAGAGCGACATGAGCAGGATGATGCATATGGAGCAAGGATACTCCGATACCAAACTTCATCTGGGAAGTCACACCCAGAGCTCTTGCTACAAAAAGTTCAGGTGACGGCATGTTCTCCCATGGCATAGTGAAATGTTCTCCGATCCATGACTCGGTGTAACCCAGATCATCTGCGACTTCCATGAGGTTAAGGTCTTCATCGTAGGTATCTGCATGAAAGCTGTCAGGCCTGTGTAGGGGCATCAGAAATAAACCAAGTTCCATTTTGTCTCCTAGCGTCTGCTTGATGCGTTTTAAATGCTTTTTCTACCCATCTACTAAGCGAATGTTAACAGATAAATTTGTGGCTCCTTTTTTAAAATGCTCGCCTCACCTGGTAGGTTTAACAGGGTGAAACTCGGGAAACTGTTTTAGGGCATTCGCCCTTAACTTAATAACGCGGGATGAGAGAATGGCAGCGATAGCCAGAGAGGTGATGACCGCGCTGCAATCCTGAACTTAGGCCATCTTCATATAGTTATATGCTCATTAATTGACATTCCATATGCAATTATCTTAAGTTGCCGGTAATAGAACCATAATCACTCCATTACTTCTATGAACGATATGAGGAGAGAAATATGCCAGATTTGACATTAGAAATTAGTAAGAATATGGCTATTGAGAGAGTAAAGGAGGTGGGCAGAAATTCTTGAAGTAACGGAAGAATGGAAAGAAGCTTATCTTGGCGCCTCAGTTGGTGTTCTATCAATGATGAACACGGTCAACCCGGCCAATCATCCCGACCTTGACGCAAAAATGAGCGAAATAGAGTCGGAGATTCGTAATAATTTTTCGGAAGGTGGGCGAACGGCGATCCGAAAGTTGCCTGCTCTGCAGGCATATGCTGCGTATTACCGAAAATTCAAGAAGACGTATCACGTCCAGTTGCAGATTGAATCCGTCGCTTTAAAGAATAGGAATCTACCACGCATTTCCGCGCTGGTGAGCGCCATGTTCGCGGCAGAGTTGAAGAACCAGTTGCTGACTGCCGGACACGATATGTCAACAGTTCAACTTCCTGTTGTGCTAGACGTTGCCAAAGGTCATGAGTCGTACACTAGCATGAATGGTAAAGTGCAGACTCTTAGCCCCACCGACATGTTTATCTCTGATAACAAGGGAGTAATATCATCGATAATCTACGGTCCTGATAACCGTACACCCATCACACCTGATACCTCAGAGGTGTTTTTCACCGTTTATGGTCCGGAAGGAATTTCATCCCAACAGATTACGAATCATCTTGAGGACATACGTTCCTTCGTGAACCTTGTTTCTCCTGATGCGTATACAGCTACACTGGAGGTTATCAGCGGCTGACTGGCGTCTTCGACTTTATATTGCGGGGTTAGGCCACTAGAATCC
>NZSI01000044.1 GCA_002696685.1 Chloroflexota bacterium
TCTTAAATATCTTCTTCAAAGCCGCGCTTTCTCAAATTAACCGCATCTTTTAGGTAGACATTATTAATTTCTTTGGCGGATCTATCTGAGTTGATGTGGACCATAACTCTAATACATCTCTCTTGGGCATCAGCTATAAACATCTCATGAGAACACATCAAAGCAACATCCACCCATCCAATCTTTCTGGCGGCAACTGCAGGGAACTGTGCATTCAAGTCTTTGGTCGTGGTAAAAAACGCACTTATAACATCTTCCAATTCAAAGCTGTTTTCCTCAACTAAGGAGTCCAACATTTCACGAGTAGCATCCACAATAGCATCTTTAGTATTCTCGTCTGCAGTGGTGGCTCCCCTTATAGCCCTAACCTTGCTCATCTTTAATACTCCTAACAACTTTTGACTCAGAATAATACAAATTTATCCTTGCCTTGTAAGACCTCTAACAAATTCGGAGGCCGTCTCCACCTCTTTGCCAAAATCTGCTCCACTAACAGCGTCTAAGAACGCACTACCCACGACTGCTCCATTAGCAAATTGGCCAATCCTATCTACATCTGACTGACTAGATATGCCGAATCCGACTAAAACTGGAAGATCTGTGAAAGCTCTAATACGACGAACCAGTTCCTCAACGCCAGAAGACAATCTATTTCTAGCCCCAGTAACACCCGTGAGACTCACGCAATAAATGAATCCTCCTGCAGTTTTACACGCAGATTCTATCCTCTCATCAGTACTGGTTGGAGCCAAAAGAGGAATTAAGTGAATACTTTGTTTTCGACATTCTGCGAATAGTACATCTGATTCTTCAGTTGGAAGATCAGGCACTATAAGACCATCTACCCCAGCTGACTTTATATCTATGAGTAAATTTTCAAATCCGTATCTAAGAAACGGATTGAAATATCCCATGAAAATCAATGGAGATTCACTGTCAGTCGTCCGTATTTCTCTAACGG
Source organism: Chloroflexota bacterium (assembly GCA_002696685.1). The sequence goes on from NZSI01000044.1 coordinate 962, forward strand.
ACTCAATAGCAGTACTGATCGTAGTTCCGTTCTCCAATGCTATGAAACTTGTCTCCTGGATAGTTGGACCGTCCGCTAAAGGATCGCTGAAAGGTATTCCTAACTCCAACATATCGGCACCTGAGGAGAGAACTTTCGTTGCAATGGGAACTGTGAGTTCGACGGTAGGATAACCTACTGTTAAATAAGGAACCAAGGCAGGCTTATTTTTCGAACCAAGCTTCTCAAGTCGCTGATCAATTCTATTCTTCAAAGTGTTCATATTGGAATCTCTATTATAGAAGCATCTATTGCCCAAACGTTAGGAACTTAAATTTTAACCCACTATTAACTGACATTTTCGTTAATTCAAGCAGATGCCGCAACCAGTGCAACTGATAAATTCCCGCCCGCGTGAGCAAGTATAGAAGGATAAATAGAACCAGCCCTAATATAAAGAAGAGAAATAACTATCGAACAGATGAATAAAGGAATTAGAAGACCTATGTGCCCATGAAGAACTGCAAAAACCAAGGAAGACAATGCTACGGCGGAGAATGTTCCCAATCGCCGCATAAACAACCTTAAAAGAAATCCTCTAAAAAATAATTCTTCAATGACTGGTACCCAGATACAAATCGCAAACAGATTCGGAAATATGAACCACCCGAACCCAAGAATATCTTTTGGTATCTCGGGTGTATATAAAATCTTTACTCCGAAGTATGTAGCAATAAACATATAAATAACGACAACTAAAATATTGGCCAGTACACACAAAAATGCCAAAGAATAGGAATTCCTAGAGCTGGGTGCTTGAAATCCAGAATCCTTATAACTGATAACTCGGTACCGGAAACACAATGCTGATACAAAAACCAGTAGAAATACTTGAGGAAGAGCTAGAATCCATGGGAAAAAATAGGAACGGCCGGCAATCGACAAAAAAGGAATTATCAAAAGTTTCATCATTGCGATAGACCCATAGCAAATGACGATTGTCAGCAATGATGTCAGTAGAAGTTTTGTATCCAGCTCCATCCGCCGATACATATTTCTATTCCATAAAGTCACAAACACAAAAAGGGTATCTAGCTATTCAGCCATTCAACGTCTCCGCAAAGATCCNCTGNATGCTGCTTAGATTTATAAACCTNGTAATCTTCAATAGAATCAGACAATTTTCCGTCAGAACCGTGACCCGGATAGAAATCCATATCTTTGGATAAGGTTAAAAGGCGTAACTCAATACTAGCTATCAATTCTTCTAGAGCCTCCGGCGAGCGACTCTTACCCGGTCCTCCAGGAAACAGCGTGTCACCCGTAAAGAGATGACCACCCACTCTCAAACAAGTGGATCCGTCAGTATGACCTGGAGTAGATATTGGAGTCAGTGCCATATCCCCAAACTCGATATCTTCTCCATCCACTAATAGAAAATCTGGTTTGACAGAGAGAGCATGTGCATCAGGACTCCCTATACCAACAGGAACTTCGAACTCACCAGTTACTTGATCGAATCCTAGCAAATGGTCCATATGGTTATGGGTTATAACAATGGACCTGACTTTCGTTGTTGAAGCTATTGCTATCAATTCTTCAGGATCTGCTGGGGTATCAATAAGGATACTTTCACGAGTCCTACCACACACNGCCAAGTATGCGTTGTTATCGTATGGACCGCATGTGATCTTATAAATTTCTAGATTTCCATCTGTTACGTGAGGGGTCATCGCGCTCTCCTCATATTTGAGCTATTTTTTTATCAGCAAAACACTATTAGAATATGGAATGGTGTCGAATTATATCAGCGTGTTAAAAGAACTTACCATNATAAAAATTAAATCNTCAGTNTCACAAATAAAATCGATAATTCAATAATTAGGTCTAAACTGAACTAATACTAATTGGACCATGTGTCGAGGAAAAGATGGAAGAAAATGGACTAAAAATAAAAAGTAGCGATGGTAGCAAGCGCATAGACATAAAATGTGACCATCAAAGTGGAGTTTTATACGTCGTACCTTCAGAAGCGAACTGGGTATGCAATGAGGATCTTTTGCACGTTCATTCTATTGCGGGATTTTTCNGTGACATCACGGACNTNGATGACAAAAATATTCAGCAAATAATGCAAAAANGGGGAATTTACTATCGAGCCGTAGGAATCGAAAATTCNGAACAGCAAGATTATGAGAATCGCTAATAATCTTCATCCATTATGGATGATTCGTCCGATAACAATCTTGGTATCACAGGCGTAAATGATTCCTCATCTCCTGATTCAGTGTCGTCACTGGACCAATCTTTGAGATTCGCTAACTTGTCACCATCGTTGATAANATNNCCNNCCGATGTGTTGGGGATTGTAGGCAATCCTTCAGCTTTGCCAATGAAGGACGATGTGTGTGCTTGCGACGGNTCACGATATACTTCGCGAATAATAACGGAAATATTACTATCACTGGCGCTGGTGATGCTAGCTTCATACTTGTTTCCACCCTCCATCAACCTTCTCAGCCTAGAACCTATTTTTGCCTCTACTGTACCAATCTCCTCTCCAGCTTTTGTTCTAACTCTCATACCTTTACCGTTGAGGAATAATTCAACGGAATGACCTGAAACAAGTATGGAAAAATCTAAATCACGAGGAACGTTTACTAGTTTAGTCACACCAGTCTTTCCAGTTTCCTCAATAAAATTTATTGCTTGGGACTGCGACTCCACAGATTTTGAACCAGCTGAGCGACTAAGTTTCTCCAACCTGTCAAGATTTTTACTGGCTATAGGGCTTCTAGGAGAAATAACTAATGCACAACGAAACGCATCAGATGCCTTCCTGTTTTTGCCCAATTCCAAGAAAGCCTTACCGAGCCGATTATATGCCTCCAAATCCCAGGGGAAATCTTCGATAATCATTTGATTCATTTCTGCAGCCTCTTTCCAAGAGAAATTTACTGCGTATTGAACCGCTCTTTTTGTGCGGTCTTCTCTAACTTTCTGAAGTCCTGTAGCTGCTTGTAGATGCTCCGTCGCCTCATCCTCTCTCGAGAGATTCATCAAGGCTCGTGCTCTATTCGTATGAGCAGAATCATCACCTGGCAACTCCTCTACGATGCCATAGTAAGCCGCTTCTGCCTCTTCCCAAAGCCCATGCTGGGCAAGTTTCTGCGCTTCTGTAGAGTGTTCTTTTCTGAAAAGAAGAACCTCAGTCAACTGATTAGCTTTCACGGTTTAGTCCTTATTNATCCTGGTTCTANATAGCCAAGGTGACGGCATTCTAATCAGCGTTATTTAGAGAGTTCAATACATTTCACGCGCTCTATAGACTCATTTTTGAAAACCAGAATAACCAAATATTCTAATAAATAGCATACGAAACATAGCTTCGACCACGATCCCGGTCGACATTTTAGACTTGCCAACCAGCCTCTCATCAAAAACTATAGGCATTTCATAAACAGAATATTTCAGACGTTGGGAATGAAAGGCAACCTCAGATTGAAAACCAAATCCTTTGCATTGAATATTTTCCCACGGGATAATTCGCAATGCAGANATTCTGAATGCTTTGAACCCGGATGTCGCGTCCTTCACCTTTATTCCGGAGACTAATTTAATACCAAAGTTTCCTACACCACTAAGAATCTTGCGGCCTAGCCCCCACTCCTCGTCGGTTCCTCCCCCATCAATGTATCTCGATCCAACCACCACATCATATTTTCCCAACATGCTTAACATTTTTGGAATATATTCAGGCCTATGAGATAGATCTGCATCCATCTGTATAACAGCGTCACAACCTAAAGATAATGCTAAATCAAAACCCTCTTTGTAGGCTGTGCCAAGTCCATCCTTCGATGGTCTGGATATCACCCTTATCGAATTGCCATACCTCACGGATAGTGACTCAGCCAATTCTCCTGTTCCATCAGGGGATGAATCATCAACAATTATTAGGCCAAGCCCATCTATCCTCAAATCAAATAATCTATGGACCAATGTGGAGAGGTTTTCTGCTTCGTTATAAGTCGGAATAACCACGTAAACAGAGGCCAATTGTGCAATACCGTCAAAATATTTTCTTATTTATATCTACCAAATAGATAGCGCAATCTGACTAAGAGAGTATCACGAGCCATTTCCAAAGAGGCTTTATGAATTTGTACCTTACTTTTCTCAACATGTCTCCAAGATACCGGCATTTCCAAAATAGTCATATTCCTTTTTGAGGCTAAAAAAAGAATTTCAACATCAAACCCCCATCCTTTGATCCTTTGATTTTGAAATAAATATGCAGCCGATTCTTCCGTAAAACATTTGTAGCCACATTGAGTGTCCTGAAATCCTGACACTGCTATCACGCGAACATACCAATTAAATAGACGACCCATAAAATATCGAAGAGGAGCATCATAAAAACGCTGCGCACCCTCGATCTGCCTAGACCCAATTACGATATCGTAGTTTCCGCGTTCAATAGATCTCACAAAATTCCCTATTTGTTGAGCTGATACAGCAAGATCTGCGTCACACATAAGCCTGTAAGTTCCGCTAGCGGCTAACATACCTATTNTCACTGCAGAGCCTTTGCCCTCATGATCTACTAAGATAACCCTACAGGATTCACCTTCAAGGATGTTTTCTTCTACCCAATGGGAAACAATAGAAGGAGTTTTATCGAGGCTTCCATCATCAACTACTATGACCTCCCANCTATAGGTTTGAAGACGCAAGAACGCGACAACAGACTCCAAAGTCGCCAAAATCCTGTCAGCTTCGTTATAGGTGGGAATAACAATCGATAAAAAACGGTTGCCGCAGTTGTTAATCATTAACAGACAATTAAAGGATTATGAAAACAGTAACAGGCACAAGCCTATTTCGTCTTATCTAATTCAAAAGCTTCGTGTAATACTTTTGCAGCGTCGGCTGTAACTTCCTCCTTAACTAGACAAGTGATCCTAATTTCTGAAGTAGTTATCATTTCAATATTGATATCGCCTTCTGAAAGAGCTGAGAACATTTTTGCTGCATACCCTGGGGAGTCTTGCATACCCGTACCAACTATGCTTACTTTGGCTAAACCAGTCGAGTATCCAACATCATCTATGCCTAAATTTTTAGAAACTAAGCGAACAACATCCATAGCTGCATCAAGATCAGATGACTTAACCGTGAAGGTCAAATCAGTGGTACCCGACACACTGGCATTCTGAACGATCACATCTACGCTTATATCCGCATCGGCAAGTGGTTCNAACAAGGAAGCTGCAACACCAGGNCTATCAACAATAGAATACACAGTTATTTTTGCGACCTCTTTTTCAGTAGCAATTCCCCTCACCCGGTTACGTATTTCACCAACTTCGATATTCATATCAGCTCCTGCATGAATGAGTGTACCTGGAAGATCTTCAAAACTAGAAGCAACCAATATTGGTACGTTGTAAACCATTCCTAATTCAATAGATCTTGGATTCATTTTCGCACCGTAGCTGGCTAGCTCCAGCATCTCTTCAAAGCCAATCTCATCTAGTTTTTGAGCCTTCGGCACCATCCGCGGGTCTGCAGTATATATACCGTCAACATCCGTATATATCTCACACTGGTCAGCATTGAGGGCTGCTGCCAATGCAACTGCCGTAAGATCAGAGGCACCTCTACCCAATGTGGTTATATCCCTCTTTTCAGTGATCCCTTGAAACCCCGCGACTATGACAATATTATCCTTTTCAAGTTCCTGCTCAATGCGCTCGGGATACAATCCCGATATTTTCGCTTTACCATAACTAGAATCGGTTTGTATACCTGCCTGAGCTCCGCTCAAACTAACCGCCCTCTTCCCAATTGACCTCAAAGCCATAGCAACCAAAGCACAAGACTGTAGTTCTCCGGTTGATAAAAGAACGTCGAGCTCTCTNGGGTCCGGTCGATCCGAGACCTGTGATGCTATGTTGAGTAGGTCATCAGTCAAGTCTCCCATCGCAGATACGGTTGCGACAACTTGGCCAGATCTATCGTGAGCGGATGCCACTCGCTTCGCCACATTTTTAATTAAATCAGGGCTGGCAAGAGAAGAACCACCATATTTTTGTACTACCAGAGACAATATGAATTCCTACCGAATCTTTCCTTTTAAAAAACCNTTTATATTTTCAATGAGGTTTCTTCACCTATCGAACCAAATAGGTACCTTTATCACTAGGCCGTGTGATAACTATCTCACCATCTAATCCAGATTTCATACCGGCATCTGCCATCTCATAGCCAATGGTATATTGGCGATCCACACAAAATGCCAGAACTGAAGATCCAGATCCAGAAAGAAAAGCACCTAGGGCACCACTATTCATAGCAGCTTTAATTATATTCTTCATGGGGGGGAAAATTCCTTGCCGATCGGGCTGATGTAACATATCCTGCGTCGCATATCGGAGATTATCTAACCCTCCAGTAGTCATAGCTTGCACCATTAACGCTACTCTCCCAATGTTGTATACAGCATCAGCCCTAGATACAAATGGCTTTAGGAGATTTCGCGCTTCTTCAGTGGGCATAGGAACATTCGGTACATATAGGACTACCGAAAGTCTGTCTGGAATAGGCACAGAGGCTGTGATCAATTGACCTTCCTCATATATTCCTATCTGCATTCCTCCCAATAGGGCCGGAGCAACATTATCGGGGTGTCCCTCCATTTCTGCTGCTATCTGAACAAGTTCATTAAGACTAAAAGGAGACCCAATATACTCATTAGCAGCAAATAAACCTGCTGCCAGAGAAGCTGAGCTGCTTCCCATACCCCTCGAGAGTTCAATCTGATTATCGCATTCAAGTAAAACATTGGGTACAACTTTCCCTAACTCTTCAAAAAGTCTTGAGAAGCTCTGAAAGACTAGGTTATCTCTTCCCGATGACAACTCCCTCTCCCCTTTACCAGTCACTAGAACATCAATATCCACATCATTTTTCTCGTGGACAGTCACAGAATTCCAGACATCAAGAGCTATTCCCAAGGAGTCAAACCCAGGGCCCATATTTGCCGATGTTGCAGGGGACCGTACAGTGATTTTTTGAGTTGCCATTATTCTGAAATTATACATTGATGACACTTTTTAAAACGTCTCATATTCAACTTATTTGATTTGGTGCCAGCTGCTAATATTGTTAATTACGTGGAGTTTTATCTAGTAGAGTTTGTTCAGTACCTAAAAACAGAAATTGGTTTGTCAACTGTGATCAAAAAAACAAGAAACGAATATCAATACGAATATCTGAGAGATCGGAGCTTAAACCTTCTTGATTTTGAGTCAGTAAGGTCAAATATTTCTGACAATGCCACTTTCTATAAATCAAAATCCAAAGCTACCTCAATGCAACCAGCTTACAAAGAAACAATAGTTCAGACCCTGATCAAGGAAACATCCGAAGGTAGATTCATCCTTAGTAATGTCTCAAATTTTGGACTTGGAAATTTGCGAGACATTTCAGATCATGTTCGTAGAGCCAGCCTAGGAGGAATTTTGTCTGGGCAAGAGCTTATTGAAATAGCGTCAACCATAGATACTTTTACGGATTTAAGATCAAGTCTGCTCGAGCATTCCGAAGAAGCTATGTTACTTGCTTCCAGAGCAAAACTCATGTCAGACCTGTCGTACCTCAGCCACTCGATCACGACTACAGTAAGTCCAAACGGTCTGGTAAAAGATACAGCAAGCCCATCACTAGGAATTCTCAGACGACAGGTAAGAGATTCATACACTAGGGTTACAACAACACTGCAACACCTCATCCGTGAAAGTGAGATGGAAGGGTTGATTCAAGACGACGTAATCTCGGTTAGAGGGGATCGACTGGTTGTTCAAGTTAAATCCAATATGAGAAGTAGAATTCCTGGAGTGGTTCATGACGCTTCGAACACAGGTATGACATTATTTGTCGAGCCATTCTCAACAGTAAACCTATGCAATTCGTGGAGAGAACTAGCGTTAGAGGAAGATAGAGAAGTTGCCCGTATACTTCGTGACTTATCAGCACAGGTGGGCTCTCTTTCGACAGAGATTTCGGACACAACGGATATGGTATCTGAGATAGACTTCATACTTGCCAAAGCAAGATACAGCAATTCTCTAGGAGCGCCAGACCCGATTCTGGACAACATTGGCCAACATATGGACCAGGTCCCCGATAAGTTTTCATGGGAATCGGAACGAATCGCAATAAGGCTGAATAACGCGAAACACCCTCTGATTGGCAATGACATGGTTCCCCTAAATCTAGAAATTGGCCCGAGCTGGCACATTCTCGTTATTACTGGACCGAACACAGGTGGTAAAACCGTAGCATTGAAAACTGTAGGGTTGCTATCTGCGATGCAGCAATGCGGAATTCACATACCAGCCGATTCGGGCAGCTCATTACCAATTTTTGACGCTATATTTGCTGACATCGGTGATCAGCAAAGTATCGAGACTTCGGTATCAACATTTAGTTCACACATCAGATCACTGAGTGAAATGCTGACACACTCAACTGAACAATCTCTTGTACTTCTTGATGAGATTGGTGCAAGTACAGACCCAGATGAAGGTGCAGCTATAGCAGCAGCCGTCCTAGAAGACCTTGGGGAAAAGAAAATATTTACTGTGGCTACCACACACCACAGGTCTGTGGCCGCAACTGCGGAGTCTAACCCTAATATGAGCAACGCCAGCTTTCATCTTGATCCTGAAACTCTGAAACCCACATATCAGATCTCAATTGGCATACCGGGCCGCAGCTATGCCATGGCGGTAGCATCCAGATTGGGACTTCCTAAAAATATTTTACAGAGGGCTGAAAAAAAATTATCTCCTCAATATATCCAGATGGGAGAATGGTTGTCAGACATTAGCAATGAACGTGAACAAATATCTAAAGTTCTCTTAGAAACAAATAAAAATCTCTCTGAGACAAAATCTCTTCGCACCAAACTACAACAGGAAATTGAATACCTCATTGAGAGGCGAGAGAAAATTATAGAATCTGTTAGAGCTAAAGCCGAATCTAGATTCTCTGAGATCCGAAATTTATTATCCCGAGCGGAATCAGCTTTATCATGGGCAAGGCACGGTGACAGAGAATCTTCACAGTCAGTGGACAGTGAGATAGACAGGATCCGGAACGGGTTGGAAGAGATAGATATATCGAAACCCAGTTCAGAAAAAAAGATTATAGATCAGATATCGGCGGGAGATTTTGTTCACGTCTCCGGACTTTCTCTCAGCGGAAAACTGACAAGATTGGATCCTGAAAACAACAGCGCCGAAATATTAGTTGGAAATATGCGGCTAAATGTGGAAGCAGACAAACTTCTTAAAACGTCTGTCCCACCCGAGGCAAATACAGATTCACATAATTCCGTATTAGATACTCAAGTAAACAGGACTTCCCCACGCTCCCTAGATCCTATCAAAGATGTTTTAGACGTTCGAGGACTCAGATCCGATCCCTCATTAGATATGCTAGAAGTTTTTCTTGATTCATCTGTCAAAAATGGATTAAGCAAGGTCACAGTGATACACGGCAAGGGAACGGGCGCCCTCAGAAACAGCATAAGGGAAACCCTTATGAGCCATCCGTTGGTAAGTAGTTTTGGTCCTGAAAGGGATTCGCTAGGTGGAGATGGAGCAACCTATGTCGTGCTTAATTGACGACATTTTCAGATACACTTTCAGGCTCTCTAGTTACCAGCATCAGCAAACTAGGTAGGACGATTAAAGATGCCAAAAGCGCAAGAGTTATCATTACCGCCGTTAGCTGACCGTACGAGGCAAACATAGGCATAGGGGCGAATCCCATAATCGTAAATCCCACCACGCTAGATGCAGCGGAGGCTACCAGCGCGACTCCCGTGCCTCTAGCAGCCCTCGTTAGAGCCTGAATCCGACACGCATTTCGCCCCAGTTCTTCCCTGAACCGTTCTGTCATGTGTATAGAATAATCTATCCCCACTCCTATAGAGATCGCCCCAATCATCGCAGTAACAAAATTTAAGGCAAATCCCGCTACTGACATAATCCCATAGAGCCAAGCAACAACCAGCCCTATCGGTATCACTGTAACAACCGCATATTTTACTGATCTCATGGTAACTAAAAGCAAGATTGTAGCAGCGGCAATAGCTACAGGAAGAGAAGTGTAGAGAGTGCGTGTAGACGCTGATAACTGTTCTTCCCTAGTAAAAGGAGACCCTGTTAAACCAGCATGGTCTATGGATGGATGAGATTCAAGCTTTGATAAAAGGGGTCTCAATTTATCTGCTGTTTCTGAGACGATGGACTGGTCCCGAGTTCCAGGGATCATGAATGTTACTGTTGTCAAGTCTTCCTTAGTTTTAGAAGTATCCATCAATTTTGATAAATAGATTGCTCCCCTTACCTGATCCGGCCGAAGAACCAGTACATCCTGCTCACCAATCACTCCTTTTTCCAAAGAGTATCTAAAAGCAGCCTCCATCTGTGCTCTCGTGTCGGGAATACCATTGAAATCCATATCTGTAATAGTCACACCAGTAGCAGACTCAATAGCGTCTCTAGCAGTGGGGTTGTTTACAATAAATCTCGACGTATTGAGTACATCTAGACCAATTATCACTTCTCCACTTGCCGTCTCTGCCACCTGATCAACCATCCTGAGTGACTCTACAAATTCAGATATGGCGACAACGGCCATAGGATCCATTAAATCACCTCGAACGTAGACGACTCCGGGCTCTCCTCCAGTATCACCGAGATGTTTGTCAATCTTGTCCAGGCCAATAACAAATTCGGACTTGGAATCAAAAAAATCCTTCACATCAAAAGTTGGCTCTAGCCTAATTGCAAAAACTCCCGCCAGAATAGTTAACGCAGTGGCAGACAGCAAAACAACCAAAATATGAGACCCTGACAAAGTTACAATCTTTTCAACTACGCGCATGGCAACAGAATTCGTAACATTTCCAACTAACTGATCATCCATATGGGATTCGGAAATGTCCTTGGTATTCTTGCCTGCTCTGATAAGCCAAATAGCGGGAATAACCAGGAAAAAAATAGCGGATATGGCCAACATCAATACCCCGTAGGTTTTATCTACAGCTAACATAACTATCACAGTACCGCCAGAAGCACCCGCCACGGAAATAGAACCTATGGTCCTCAAGGACATGAATTTCCAACCAGTATAGAATTTATTGGATTTGTTGATGAGCTCATCAATTTTCATAGTCGTGACTGGCGCAACGACACCTAGGATGATAAAAGAGGAAAAAACCGCTATTGCGGCGGCACTTCCAAAATGAATTACGGCTTCAATGCTAGACGTCAGATTGGATAGAAAAGCAATACTGTCGCTTGCCATCGCAAGTAATAATGCAGCCAATACACCAGCCAGACCGATTTTTAGAGCCCGTCTCGGAGCATAACCCTCGTTAATCTCCTCACGATATCGGCGAACAGCATGGACCACGAAGTCAACGCCCAAAGAAATCATCCCGACAGGAACTACCAAGTCTATTACCAAACCCGTCTTGAGACCAACAATAGCTGATATACCCTTCAGCCATACCATAAGTAATCCCAAACCTATTCCGGTAATCGCAGTAGCCCAATACGATTTCAGGCTCATCCCAACAACCAACACTGCCCCTATAATCGTGAATGTAATAAAAAGTCCTGCGGTTTGACCTTCTTCAGAAGACTCAAGATTTGGATCGATGGCCACTCCCCACATCTCATAAGTTTTAGAATCGCCTTTCATCACTGATGCGACCCTACGATTTAGATGCTCTTTATTAATTACATCTGGCCCGCCCCCTAATCCGATCTCTAATCCTGCTCCTCCAAGCTTCTCATTGTCGGCCATAAGGTTAAAAATAGTAGCCGGAGAGGACCACCACTCCACATCAACTCCATCTACTTTTTTGGTTTCAAAAGTGGCGTTTGTAGATAGCATATCGATAAATGACCGTGTATCTGGATTGGCGACTATTCTTGCAACTGCCATTTTTATGTCATGATCAGTCGAATCATCCAGATTTGTTCCTGCCATAGCCAGAGAAGCTTCAATTGGCTCCAAGATAGAACGTATCCCAGTAATGTCTAATCCGTAGTCGTTATTAAAATATGTAAATAGATACTGTTGTTTATCAAGGGTTCCCGCGGCAAGCTCTCCTTTTTTATCCAGATTGATGACGCGATCCCGGTTACCGGCAAATTCCCTTAATACATCAGCTGTAATGACATCTCCATTTTTGGGCTCCAAAACGTAAGAGGCGAAATGAAGAGGAGTCGGAAATTTGTCATCTATATCAGCCTGCATGTCATACACTTGGCCCGGGGGATTGGGTGATGCTTGCTGAGTAGGCTCCATACGTATCATCGGATATAACAATAGAATGGTTATCGCTATGATCGTGACGATAACCAAAATAGAGTGATCCGCAACGTATGTTGCAAATTTATTTTTCCAGTTGCGATAATTCATGAGTTTCGAAATCCCCATGTGAAGCATTGTTGGAGTAGTATCTAACTACTAGCAATTGTCCTATAGTGAATATCCCCTAGTAAACACCCAAGTTGTTCATCCTGAGGAGTTACAAAACTTGCGACTCATATTCATGGGGACCCCTCGATACGCCATACCTGTTCTAGATAAGTTACTTGACTGTGGGCACGAAATAGCCGCTGTCTATACTCAGCCAGACAAGCCCGCGGGTAGAGGAAGAAAACTCACACCTACTCCCGTTAAAATTCACTCGACCGACCTTGGTCTCCAAACAGTCGAGACCCAGAGGATTTCTGACAAGGATTTTTCCCTGGAACAAATGCTCTCTTTCAAAGCAGATGCGGCCATAGTAGCAGCATATGGAATTATGCTTCCGAGTTTTGTGATTGATAAATTTCCACTAGGAATTATTAACTTGCACCCTTCATTATTACCAGAGTACAGAGGGGCCTCACCGGTGGCAACGGCAATTCTTCAGGGTTCCAAGGAAACGGGCGTGACCATAATGAAAATAGATGAAGGAATGGATACAGGTCCTATCCTAAAGCAGAAATCCGTAAAAATTGGGAAAGATGAGAAATGCGATACTTTAACGGAAAGATTATTCATCTCGGGCTCCAATCTATTAGTTGAAACCCTAGATGAAATGCAAACTAGCGGAATAGAGCCAATTCCTCAAAATGACTCAAAAGCAACACTGACTGAAAGACTCAAAAGACAAGACGGAGAAATTGACTGGAAGCAGTCGTCTGAGCAAATCTACAGGGCTATAAAAGCCTTCCATCCATGGCCGGGTACATTCACAAAGTTTAATGGGCAACGCTTGAAAATTCTCGATGCCACTGTGGATGATAAAGACCAGGAACATTTGGATCCCGGAAAGGTGAAAACTAACAACGGAGTCAGAGTTGGCACGGCAAAAGGATCAATTTCTTTGTTGACCATCCAATTAGAGGGAAAACTCCCTACAAATGCCTCTGATTTCGCTTCATTTACTCCAAATTTAGATGGTTCGATTTTAGGGAATTAACTAAATTATTTTTCGCCCAGCCTCAGCAACCGGTTTAGCGATACCTTTCTAGCAGACATAGTCACTATAACTGTAGCGACGCTAAAAACAATACCCATAGCAATATAAATGCCGACCAAACTACTCCAGTCAACGTTCATTACTAACGGTGGCAACAGTTCTGTCCCCACTTCATCACTTCCTAGAAATGGCATGATTGCCATTCCCAATCTTCCGCCCATCCAAGTTCCTATCAACATTCCAACTACAATTATTGAAGCGTGCTCTACCCAAGTCAGCAACATCAGCTGATTCCTAGATAACCCAATTGTTCTGAGCAAAGCAAACTGGGTCTCTCGCTCCCTGTACGACAAGTACGAATGTGAAATGAACCCGATAGTAGTAAGCAAAAAAACTGATCCAAAGGCGATCATCAAAAGAGCACGCCAACCTGCCCTTACCAACGGATCTTCTGAAGATTCAGCTAAAACCTCACGAGCATCTAAGATTCCTCCGTGGGGAAAGGGAGCGTCTATTTCAAGAGACTCAACAATATCCATCCATCCGTTCTCATCGACAGAGTCATCGACTGAAATCCATATTTCATTGATGCTCGTTCCACCTAGCAAAGCCCCTGAATTAGTAGCGGTGAGCAGAGGATGTAAGCTCATGACTAGAAACCCTTCATCTACCGTATTTAGGGTCGGGAAATAATCGAACTTGTCAGCCAGCAAGACTGTTATACGTTGGCCACCTACAGAAATAACAACTTCGTCTTTCAGAGAATGACCATATTGATCGAGAAAAGACTGGGAAGCCAGGGCAGGAAGAGGCTTAGATAATGCTCCTGAATAAATTCCTCTACCAACCATTGCGTTACCCGATCCCCAGGCGAACAGAAGTGACCCATCCCCATTACTACTAACCATAGACAATTCCATACGATCTTTATCCGCATCAGGAACGTTTTTTAATAAATGCCAGCTTTCTATATCCCCGAAAGATTCAAGGGTCTGCATTTCCCCGTATTGGGATGATCTGAATTGGATACTATCTATGAGAAGCGTTCCAGGTGTGAGAGTGCCTGTGGAACTAGTTTCCAACACACTTATGGACATAAGAGATAAGGGTTTAGCTGGATAGAGTTGTCTCCAAGGCCTGCGGCCACCAAATAGTTGCACCTCTTTTAAATTCCAGTCACCAGAATCCAAAGTTCCAAGCTCATATGAAAAAAACCGCCCATTAGCATCACGTAAACGAGCTGCAAGAGCTACTGTCGCCGAGGATATATTGGACTTAACCAGTAATCCTAAAGATCGCGCATTCTCAGGAATTACCAATCCTTCCGGTTGGGTATCATGCTGTATCTTTGACATCAGCCCAGATAGATCAGTTGTTGAATAATCTGGCCGATATACCGCAATATCCCTAAACGACTGAGGCTCTATCCCAAGAACAGAAAAAGAATCTCCCAAAAGCCCGCGTGTTAAATCTAACCCAGTAGACCTCAAGGCAGGACTGACTACCTTAACGCCATCAGAAATCTGATAGGCTTCCGTAACGGATCTACTTAGGCCTACAGAGTTGATGCGAACAGAAGGTATTCTAATATCAGTCCCTACTTTATACAGTTCTCTATCTTGAAAACTCCTGTCTAAAGTCCCTCCAAAGCTGGCAGCAAATATACCTAGACCAGTCATCAGCATAAGCAAAAGAACTAATCGGCCATAATTAACTGGATTGCGTGACATATTCCATATAGCTAGCACGATTCCTACTGGTAACCTTGAAGCAAAAATCCTGCTGATGAGACCCATTGATAACGGAAATAGCCGTAGAACCACCATTGAAGCACCTATCAATATCACTGCGGGCACCGCAAGCATCATCTGGTTAACTACAACATCCCCTAATAGCCCTCGAGCGGCCAGTGAACCCTGTTCAGAAAGTTGCTTGAACAGTAATAATCCGATCAATAAGAGGCCAACATCGAGATAGTACCTTTGGACAACTGACCTCTTTCCAGGTCTGTTTGAAAGTGATCTCTCTGCTGAAACAGATAATTTGGATGCCTGTATTGCGGGAATCAAGAGAGCAAAAAAACTTAACCCCCCGCCCAGACCACTCATGAGATATGAAGTGCCCGTAATTCTGACGGGTAATAATCCCCCCTCGGTAAGATCAGAGAACGCAGGTGTGTATCCAAGAATACTCACAGCGCCAGCAGCAATTAATGGAGCCAACAAAGACGTAAGTACTGATATCGTTAGTCCCTCCAACGCGAATACTGAGAGTATCTGCGATCGCGTTGCCCCTCTACCGCTGAGTTGGGATATCTCCAATTTATGCTGTTCCATTACAAGTGAAGATAAAGTAACGACATAGTAGAGAATCACTAGAACAATCATTATGAGGACTACGAACATTTGGAGCTTTGTGAACAAAAGACGGGTGTCAAATTCGGCAAGGGATTTGTCCAGTTCTGTTTTTAAGGAAAAACGGCTCAATTCTGACTCAAGAATACTCCGAGCAAACAATATATTTTTTTTTGCATCTGAAGCATTAGAAGAATTCAATTTCTCCGTTTCAACATCAATCGTCCAAGCATACGTAGTAACCATCTCAGTGAAGGTTGGTCCCAGTGTTTCCATAAAATCAGATTCGGACACATAAAGCGGTAAAGTGTCAAAATTAGATCCCGAAACTGTCCCAGCTTTATAGGGGGACATAAAGACGCTATCAACTACATGCCAATATGGATCTTCCGGATTAGATCGATCAAATGTGCCGACGATCATCACACGAATGAACGGGACGATGTCTTCCCAATAGGGAATTACGGAGATAACAGATCCAACCGAAACATTAAGATTTTTGGCTGCGTCCGACGGCACTATGGCTCTGAAAATTGGAACGCCCTCAGGGTCAGTCTCCTCAATCGGATCAGGCATTCCTGAACCTTCATTGATGACCACATTCTCTAATAAGTTTGGCATATAAGAGACGAAAGCACGCCGAGCATCTATTCCAGCTTCTTCCTCACTTCCAGGTTTAGACAGGAAAAACGTTGCTGACTTAGCAGCTTTAGTTACCGAAACTGCATAAGGAGAGATAAATTCTTCAATAACGGGCTCTACTCGATCGGCCAACTTTCTATATTCATCAATATTCGTAGGGCCCCTATTCGCTTGCAGTAGAACATCAACATCTTTTTCAGACACACGTTCAAGAGATTTATCTAGAGCAATCTCTCGGAGGGAGTCAAAGAAAACTACAGTCCCTGACATTACTACCGAAGCAAACAAGACCCCTAAAACAACCGGAGAAAGTAGCTTCCACTTTGCCGCGCTACGACGCAAGATCATCGGCCAAACAGAGACAAGCTGATAAGTTAATTTGGACATATTGAGTTCAATTCTCAGTTCTAGCGATTGCGGATAAATTAACTTTGATCAAATGTCTTGATAGCAACAACAAACAAGAGGAAAAAACTAAGACGAACAATGCCAAATATGCCGTTAGAAGCATCCAATCCACTACGAAAATTGGAGGAGGTATAATAACTTCTCCTTCCTCTGAAACAGCTACAGCACCCAGCATAAGTTTGGTCATCTGTATCCCGGTCCAGCTACCGAGAACCAGTCCTAATAACACTATCAACGCATGTCCTAGAGTTACGGTCCAAATGGTCTGGTTACGAGATAACCCGATTGCGCGAAGAGATGCTATCTCATTCCGAAGCCCCTTAGCAGTTAACCCGACATATACAAGGTATCCAGCTGAAGCGATGAAAAAAGCAATCACCACAGCAACTAAGGTCAAAGCCTTCCATCCAGCTACAATCAATGGATTATTTCGAACAGTATCTAGCACCATCGTAGTCTCCATCAATTCTCGCCCAAATCCTGTAACAGCAATTAAATCTTTGACTACAGATCTCCTTTCTGAAAGACCTGCATTTCGAGACTTATCAAAAGAATCAGCTGAGGAAACAAGCCCCAAATAGGTTTCGTTGGGTATTTCATTTATATGCGTATCTATAACGCCAAGATGGTAAAGAAGATAAGTTAAGTCCATAACTAAAAACCCACCCCGCTGGGGATCAAGAGTAGGAAAATAAGAAACCTCACCGACAATCTCAACGGAAACCAGAAGGCCTGCAACTCGAACCAAGGTGGTTCCACCTATATTGAGACCCGTTTTCTGACTGAAAGATTCGCTAGCAATTGCTGGGATTGAATTTCCATATTGAGACCGAAATATGCCCCGTACTCCGGCATTCCGCTCTTTCCCAAACTGAAACACTGCTCCAAATTTACCTGACGCCGCTGCATCCAGAGAGAAATCTAATCTATCTGAACTGACAGATGAAGTAGGTATTACTGACCATGGAGGATTATTTTCAAAGCTTTCGATTACAACCTTATTTCCCTCATTAACAACATAAATATCGTCGATGAATATCGTCCCGGGAGTACCTGTGTCTCCGAGTCCAGGTTCACTTACCTGAACAGAAACAATCTTCACCGGATACTGAAATCGGTATTTGTCTAACGCTACAGTTCTATCTGACCATCGAGGCAATCCGGTTCGATCAAATGTAATGGTTGTACCCCAACCGGAGTCATCGATAACCTGCAACCAAAGAGACATAAGAGGATAGTGGGCCATTGGCTTAAATTTGATGCCAATATCTGTAGAACCTTCCGGAATAACTAAGGACGCCCCATCTTGATTAGGGGCCAATCGACGAACATTTTCGGACATAGGGATACTGGAAAAATCTTTCCTGCTCCATGGAATAAATTCATCTGATTCAATGGCTAAAATATCAAACGTCAAAGGGCCATCACCACTACCCACTATGCCAACACGTCTGGCAGCAGATGAAACACTCTCTACACCTTCTAACTTTGAATACCGATTATTCATCTGGCTAACGGAGTCGATACCGAAAAAGGAGTTTCCGACAGTTGAAACTACCCGCGCATCATCACCAATGGAATATCTGACTCTATCTTCGTGACTACGCTCCAATGTCTCGCCCAAAGTAGTCGAAAATACTGCTATTCCAGTGGCTATAACAAGCAATAAAATTAGCCCACTATATTGAAGTGGATTACGCGACATTTTCCAAAGAGTAAGAGACAGCCAAACTGGACTAAATGGGGATATATATCTAAGTAATTGGAAAAGCCCTAATAAAAAGGGAATCGACACCAACACCCAAAATGAAAAATCAACACCTGCTGAAGGGATATAGTATGTGGAAAACCACATTCCTATGACCGAGGCAATCATTACAAACATCGAGAATACGATGTATCGGGCACTAGAAACCTTGCTGTAAACAAATAGGCCAAGAGAAAAACAGCCCCATCCTATTGCGATATACGACCATTCATTACTTGAGTAGCTAGGATTATCTATGATTAGGAACCAGATGAACCCAACTAAAGATAACCAACCAACCAACTTCACAAGCCCGTCTGATTCTCCCGAACAGAACTTTACGATTAGCGGGAAAGCCCGCAGAAAAAACAAGGCAACGGCGATGAGATATAGCATTGGTGATATTAGAAGCACTTCATTAACCCCATCCTGGTCAAAAATACCCCCAGTTGAAATTTGACCTCTTACTTTCAATTCCCAAAAAATGGCTCCGACTGCAATCAGAAATATAAGGTCAAGGTAATACCTCTGTATAAAAGGAACAGAAGGTGGACGAGAAATTGCGATTTTCCCGTTAATCTGATTTGTTCTTAAACTCAACAAACCCGGGGTGATAAATATCATCAGACACACAATTCCAGAAATGGCTGACACTAGAAACGGAATTATCGATATCTGAACCGCCAATAGAGATCCGTCTGTTATATTTTCGAAGTAGGGTAGGAGGCCTACTAGGGTTACCAGACCGATCGCTAGAAATGGCGCAATCAACGCAGCCAACCCTACGATCAAAAATCCTTCAAAAATAAATTGGCCTAAAAGCCCTGAAGCAGATAATCCTCGACTTGTTAGCAATTCTATTTCTGAGTGCATATTGGATGACATATATGTAATCAAAATACATGAAAAGTACAGCAGACCTATTGCAACAACAGCCATTAGTAGCAATAGTGGGACACTGTTAACAAAACTTACTCTTTGAAAATCTTTGAGTATTAGCTGAAGACCGGACCTTAATTCAGCACTAGGTAGGGCTTTATGGATATCTCTAGAAATTGTGTCCAACCCAGATTTAAGATCCTCTTTTGACCATTCTCGTATCAAGTCTTCATCAACTTCGTTGTACCAGGTGATGTCTACAACGGAACCCGAATAGGCTCTTCCAATACCCCTTATAAGAGATTCCTCATGGACAAACATAGCTAGGTAAGGTACTGGGGGAGTTATGTTTTCGGCCTCATCAGGGTATGGGTAAAGAAATTGATTGCTATCTCCCTGCCAAAACGGATCGTTTCTCACTTTTGGTGCAAAGAATCCAACAACCTTGGTCGTACTCATCAAATTTTTACAAAATTTTCTTTCCATTCCTTGCCGATAATCAACGCAAAGTTTAGTCACATGATCTAGCGAGGGTGTTGAAACTATGACATCTCCCAGTGTGATATCGAATCTTTCAGCCAATTCGTTAGAGATAGACACTTCAATCATGGTAGCGTCACTGAATTTGGATATTTCCTTCTCGGGAGATCTACCTGACACGTAAGTTACATGAGAATTAATGTCAGATAAGTTTTGAAAGTATCCTTCCACATATGTTTTAGGTGAATTCGCGTTATGGCTTAGCCCGCCTTCATTTATACTCAATTCTTCTCTTGAGCGATCCAGGGAAAAGATAAAAAAGGAAGATTTTATATGTCTTATTTTCCTTGTGATCAAGGTTCCAAATATTGGATCAAGAGTAGATGACACCGCCTCATCCGACCGAGGAATTCTCTCTTCATTTAACGGGATAAACCGAGCACTAACATTCAAATTTATATAATGGGAAGATTCTCGTGCGACAGACGCATCAATAGCACCACGAACGCCTTGCTTTTCAAGGGAACTTATATAGACCGGAGCGCCAGACACCATAGTGATAGAAGCAAGTATCCCTACAAACACCAATAGGGCGAGCCTCATATGATTTCGGAGTCTCTTAGTTGCTAACCAAAACCCGGATAGAAATTTCTGGTACATCGTCATTATCAACCCTATATGAAACCAAATAGTATTTGGAATTTATATCTCCCTATTCGGAAGGTTTTGGGGAAGAAGAAAATTCGTCAAATATAGAGGCATTTGCGTAACAGGTTTAATTCCATCATAAGTTCCATCGGTAACAAGTGGTCAATTGTATGAAAGACAGTGCCATTCAATTGGGTATTACCAAGTGCAAGAATATCAGTAACTTTTGAGCTTAACTTGCAGGGTAGTTTTCGCCAATGAAGATAACTTTCCACACAATGGTAGTTTATACTTACCAAAATATATTTGATGATGGGCACGAAGCAGAGAGATAGTAATGACTAATTCCATAGCCCAAGCCACATATAGCATCACAGACCAATCGCTTGAAAACATGGCGCTTGACTTGAAGAATTTACCAGAAGAGTTGGCGGGGTTCTCGCCATTCAGGGAAAGTGTCTTAGATAACAAGTTGATGGCCTCTCATGGATTTCCCGGGAATACTGAAGATAATTACAATGCGGCAGGTCGTATGACTGGGTATCTCCGGGAATTTGCATCCCCTTCTGCGATTCCCAAAAGGGAAGATGGCCAAAATATTGTCGCGGCAACAGTCATTCATTTGTTTGAGAATGAAGATTCAGCCGCGTCATGGATGACGAATGTTTTCGTTAAGCAGTTTAAAGATAACGTCGGACGAGAAGTAGGTGAAGACCAGAAATTAGTAGCTGTTGAAGAGCTTGAAATTGAAGATTTTTATGACAGGGCAGTCGGAATACGCGCCGTTCAAGACGGGGTCGACGGTATACTTTCTACAACGGTCATAGATTTCCGGATAGGTAGAGTTTTAGGTGTTTCATTTGTGGTAACAGTTGGAGATCATGGGCGAACAGAACTCACGACAATGCTGGGCCTCGAACTTGAGCGAAACATAGTTAGGGAATTACTGGCTACTGGATGACCATTTCATAGTTCTTGAATCTAAGCCAATGGAATAATAGACACGCACTATCTTTAAGCACAGTCCATCGGATAAAGAACTAATGCCAATCATGGCCTGCTGGTAACTCTGCTTTCGCGGTTATCACCTTCAATGTAGATACCACAATATTTGTGGTTCCGTCCCAGTTGGATATAACTCCAGTAGCGAGTAACAAAGGTTCTTTTAACAAGTGTTTATATTGATCAAATACGTTACGCCATACTATTAGTTGCATGTCCCCTGTTTCATCTTCAATAGTGACAAACACAGTTCCTTTGTTACCACTAGGATGTTGGCGCGCGATAGCCCAACCTGCAACCGTAATTTCTTGACCAGCAGAGAGTGAATAAACATCTATTGCTCGCCTGGTATTCGGAGGCAACTGATGACGAACAAATTCCATAATGTGCCCACTAGGATAAATATCCATGTATTTATATTCACCTAACATTTTCTCATATGGGCTGAAGTCGATCAGTTCAGGAACGCTGTCATCCATTAAAAGCGGCAAAGGCCTGTTTTCTCCAGAAGGAGTTGGATAAACTCCCGCTTCCCAAAGAAATCTCTTGCGATTACGTGATATACCAGGTATCAAGTCGAACGCCCCTGCATATATGAGTGATTCAACAACACTTGAATCTACTGACACTCTACGCACAAAATCTCCCACGGACGAAAATAGTCCATTCTTAACGCGTTCTTTAATTATCTCCCTCGCATATCTCATACCAACACCTCTAACAAACTCAAGGCCTAAGAGAAGCGCATTTTTATGACAGGAACACTTTGAATCACTGAAATTAACACATGGATTTAGAAAAGAAACACCAAATCTTCGAGCATCCTGTTTTATAGCTTCTATAGGGTAAAACCCCATGGGTTGATTGTTCATGAGAGCCACAAAAAACTCTAGAGTGTGGTGGTATTTCATCCATGCTGCTTGGTAAGCTGAGACAGCAAATGCATGAGAATGTGATTCCGGAAACATGTAGTGACCATTAATCTTTTCAAATATCTTCAGCGCAATATTCTGATCTACACCTCTACTTAGAGCTCCGTCGCGAAACCGCTGCCAGTAAGACTTAATAGCGTATTCGTTGTTGCGGCGGGTAAACGCTCTGCGCATCTCATCTGCGTCAGCCTGACTAAGACCTGATATATCAGATATCAACTGCACCACCTGCTCCTGCCATACTATAATTCCATAACCTCGTTTGAGAGCACGTTCCTCCAGCGGATGATCATATGTCCATGACATTCCATGACGATATCGTTCAATGAAATCTGATACTGCACTTCCCTGTAGTCCGACACCGGGACGAATTAGAGCAACTTGATACGCTAAATCCTGAAGGTTCCGAGACATAAGACGTTGTCCCATCTTGAGTTGTGCTGGCGACTGGAGAAGAAAAACGCCACGTGACTCACCACGGTTGATCATGTCATACACATCCGAATCTTCATGATCAATTCGACTCAAATCGATGCGATTCCCCGTTTTACGCTCAATAAGTGAAATGGCTTCTTCTAACTGATCTAATACAGGAAGAGATAGTATGTCTATCTTGGCAAACCCAGCATCCGCAACACTATCCTTATCCCAATCAATGATATATCGACCCTCAATGGCACCCTGGCGTGATGGAACCATGCGGGACACTGGGGTTGAGCTTAAAATCATTCCCCCAACATGTTGACCTAATCTTTTTGGTGCCCCCTGAAGTTGAGGAGCTAAGTAGATAAGATCCCTCCAGAGTGGATGATCCACTCTATGTCTAAAATCATTACTTAAAAGCATCTCATCGCGAAGATGAGATGCTTCATGACTATGAATTTGCTTTGACAGGCGACTCAAATCCTCTTTTGGAATCCCAAGCGCCTTTCCGATATCAGTAATAGCCCCTTTCGCCCTATAAGTAGTTATCATCCCTGTGAGTACAGCAAAATCAGATCCGAAATGCTCCTGCACACGAATCATAAGCTTCTCTCTCAGAAAACGAGGGAAATCAAGATCTATGTCTGGTATAACACGTAAGTTATCTGGTAAAAATCTCTCTAGAGTCAGGTTATACATGAGCGGATCTATGTGAGATATTCCAATAAGGTAACCCGTGAGCATAGCGACCGACGAACCTCTTCCTCTCCCCGGTGGCCTCCACTCCAAAGGATCTTCTGGATTAGCTCGACCTATTTCAATCATAATCTCACGCGCAATCTGAGCTATTTCCCTGTAAATAAGCATAAATCCAGCAAGTCCATGTTTATGAATAAGTCTAAGTTCCTCAGCCAATCTAGATTCCACTACTTCGCCTATAAACCCATATCTCCTTATAGCTGCCTCATGGCAAAGTCTCTTCAAATATGTCAAAGGTGTATATCCATCTGGCACATCTGGATTAGGAAGGGCATATCCCAAATCTGATGAGAGATCAAAATCGCAGATATCAGCCACTTTCAAGGTATTACTAAGTGCATCTGGAATGGATCCGAACAATCCTGACATCTGCCTGGCAGACTTCATATAAAACTCACTGTTGGGCTTTATATGGGGTATAACCTGATCAATGGTAGTGTTGCGACGCATTGCGACGAGCAAATTTTGTAAACGATGACGTTCTGGAACATGATAATGAACGTTGTTAGTGGCAACAACAGGTACGTGCGCTCTACTCGCAAGGTCATTCAAAGCACGGGTTCGAGCTTTATCACCATGGACAAAATTCCGATTTAGTTCAACATAAACAGATCCAGAACCAAACCAATCTAAATACTGATGGAGCTTATTCTCTGCGTCTTCAATCCTGCCCTCAGAAACAAGACGCGATAGTGTTCCTTGAGTAGCTCCTGTAAGTAGAACCACTCCATCAGAGTGTGATGGAATGTAGCTAGGGTCTAGTCGAGGATTACGACGATCAGACATGTTTGCGAGTGTGAACAACTGAGATATGTTTGAATAGCCTTTGCGGTTCTTAGCCAAAAGAACAACATGTGACCCATCTAACAGGACTAATTCTCCCCCCGTCAATGAGTGGACTCCCAGGCTTTTTGCTTGACGTGCAAACTCCAATGCTCCACACATATTGTAGTCAGTTAATCCTATAGCCGGGTATTCTAGTTCTACCGCGCGGTCAAGAAGTTCATGAACATGAGATGCTCCCTCCCCGAAAGAGTAAAAGCTATGAGAATGTAACTCTACATATTGCTTATGATTCATAGTTAATATCTCATCAATAGTTTTGTCGATACCACCGTGAACCGTTGACACTCATTGGTGATGATGCACATATGTCATCACTTAGATCCTTAAATACTGTAACCAACCTGTGAGTATCGGTTTGAAGGACATAGTAGACCCGCTTTACAGGCACAGGCATCCACCATAAATCAATCTTCCACGTGTCTACTGGCCTTGCTGGAATACTTATGTTGGTCATTCCAATGGTTTTATTTCTTGATGGCATTTCTATTGAAACAGGAATCCCATTGGACTCAAGCACTTTAATTTCTTCAGGCATATTAGTCGGAAGAACACTATTACTTGAACTGGGATCAACCGACACTTTTACTGCTCTCATCTCTGGAAGAGGATGTACAGAATCTATTTCCACAATGCGATACAAAGAATTTACACTATTCATCTTGGATTGAAGCTGGCGATCTATTCGAATAAATCTTTCTGCCAATTTCTGTGAATCTTCTCTAGAATCCATGAATGCTCGGGACTGAATCCCAAATTCACCTGAGAATCTAGATATTGACATAGCAACATCCTCAATAGGACCGGGAAGATCCAATGTTGAGAAAATACTGCGTATAGAAAATGAGGCAGCATGTGGACTCCCAGCAGGTTCTTTTAAAACTATATCCTTACTCCAATCCGACGCATTTATAATGGAACACTCAAGTGAAAATTCGCTTGCGTAACGTCCTTTTAACTCTGATCTTCTGTAAGCTTTATGCAAAATTGAGTCAATTACTGTTAATAAAACTTCTTTTGAACTTGAAGCAAACGGTAATGAAATATATTCCGATACCTCGTCACACTTTTTAGCTATAGGCACTCTGTCAGTATCTATACCTTTAGCCAATTTCCATGCTTTGGAAACTCCAGGCCCAAAACGTGCCTGAATCATCCCAAGATCATAAGAAGCCAGATCGCCCATGTTGTGGATCCCAAATCTATGTAACGCTGAAATAATTTTCCGCTCAATAGGTAGATAATCAACAGAAAAAGAGGAAATAAAATCCGATGTAATCCGAATGATGTCATCACGATCTCTTTGGGGAGCTACACGTGTAGCTCCCCCCGGATTAGTTGATAGTGCCGCAAGGTAGGAGGGGAATTTACCATGAGCAATTCCTACTCTCGGCTGTAGATAATTGGGAACAAATCTGAGAATGCGCGAACATATTTCTGCATCATTCACTTCTGTCGAAATGATTTTTTTGGAATTGAATACCTGTGATATACGGGTAATATCCATATAAACTTTGCCAAGACCATCAACTTGAACAGCAGGAACGATTTTATCTAGCTTAGACACAACTTCTGCAAATACTTTTCCATAACTAACTAAGTTTGCCTGAATAAATACTGAACTCGGGTGTCTGCGGGCAGCTACTGCAAGAGGCATACCTATAGGAACACCATTAACATTTTTTGATACGTCAAATACCACAGGACGAATACTAGAAATACGAGATGATCGAGAGTCACCCTGTGTATACAAAATGAGCTCTCTATCAACCAGCTCAGGATGACGTAGTATTTCCTCTTTTATCCCTAAATGTGTTATCAGTAGACATGCTATTTTTTTGTGTTCAAAGTTCATGACCAAACGATTATATTAGAACATATGTTCGTTATTCAAATGTCATGAACCAGATTCTATAGCTATTGCTATCAGTTAAACATTTCTTAGTAAATTGACCCCGATATAAGGCAGTGGTATCTTCGCGTCTACAATAAAAATCTGTCACGTGTACCAGAGATATATTTTTAGAACCTGTAATAAGAAGTAGATCAAGGAGAATTTAAGATGAGCGTCACAGTAGGAAGCGGAAATTTCAAATATGAGGCGGTAGACATGTGGCCTACACTGCCAGATGGAGCAAGATTAATAGAAACTCCTGGAGTGGCCGTAGATTCTCAAGATGAAGTATATACGTTCAGTCGTAATACAGACCATCCCGTGATGGTATTTGATAGAGATGGAAATTTCTTACGCGGCTTTGGGGCAGGAATATTCAGTAATCGAACACACGGTATATTTATAGGTCCAGATGACACAGTCTATTGTGCCGACGACGGTATCCACACCATAACAAAATTTACCCGTGATGGAGATCTACTCATGACGATAGGCACCCCAGGTCAAGCATCTGAAATATGGAAGGGTGACCCGTTTAACCGACCAACACATGCTGCGGTATCAAAGAAAAATGGAGACATATTCATCACAGATGGTTATGGTAATTTCAGAGTCCACAAATATTCACCTGAAGGACAACACATCAAATCTTGGGGAGAACCTGGTATAGAGCCTGGTCAATTTCTCCGACCACATAACATAGCAGTTGATAATGACGATAGGGTTATAGTGGCAGATCGTGAAGCACACCGAGTACAAGTGTTTGACACAGACGGAAACGTACTTGATGTCTGGAATGACATATTCATGCCTAATGGATTAACTATAGGACCCGACGGAAACATATACATAGGCGAGCTTCCAGGTGGCACTCGAGAGGATCCTACTCCCCCGAACCATGGTCATAACATTAGTATCATCAGTCCATCAGGTGAGAAACTGGCACGAATAGGCCATCCTGAAGAGGGAGAAGAGCCTGGAAAATTTATCGCACCTCACGGTGTGGGCGTTGATTCCCGCGGCGATATTTATGTTGGTGAGGTGTCATATACAATCCGGGGGAGTAATATGACTCCTCCAAAAGAGCTTCGTTCCTTGAGTAAACTCAAGAAAATATAGGCTACCAATCCCCCGTCGTTGAGTAAGGCCAGCCAGGGGGAATTGATTGAGTATCCTGGACCGTCTTGTACACACGCATCCCTCTCGCCTCGTAATTGGTGAGAGCATTTGGATGGTCCAGGCTACAGGTGTGCAGCCAAACCCTATTAGCTCCTAAAGTAAACGCCCTTTGAAGGCTATCACTGAGCATATGGGCACCAAGACCTTTTCCAATTGCACGGCCCATAAGACCAAAATAAGATATCTCAGTACTCTTATTAGATCTATTATCAAGCTCATAGTAGCCTGCAATCTGTGCATCGTTGTGGGACTCTATCTCCATAACCCAAAGTGTAACTCTGGGATCATTAAATCGACTCTTCCATTGTTGCAGACTCCAAAAATATCTGTCGATCCAATACCAACTACTGCCCACCTTTTGATATAACCATTGAGCAAACCTAGGGTCCGGTTTTAAAACCTGGTAAATCCGAATGCTAGAAACTTCAGTTTTTTTGGGAACTACTTCCTTTTCTGAAGTAACTTCCAAAAAATGAACTGTTATCGGAATAGTCCCCCACATAGTCAAATCTGTGGAAATTCCAACGTCCCTCTTAGTCAAATTTAAAGCTACCCAACTCTATATTTATTTAAGACTTCCATGTTCAATTCAAAACCTATACCGGGCCTGTCGGGTACAGTTACATACCCGTCATCATCCGGCACCATACGGGGCAAAAACATATCAGCCCTTAGGGGGTCTACAGCTACTGGATAATATTCAAGGAATTCTCCATGGGGAATCGCAGCGGCAAGAGGAAGTTGTAGTTCCTGACATCCGTGAGGGGCCACTGACACTCCGCGCTCTAAAGCGAGATCAGTGACATCTTTGGCAACGTCATATCCCGGGCATATAGTGACGTCAACATTCAAAATATCGGCACCATGGTTATCCATCAGTGTTTCAAAATGGGAAAGATGATATCCATTTTCTCCAGTCGCAATTTTTACATTTGAAGCTGCTTTTAGAGTTCCGTGTTCCTTGTACCTATGTATTGGCATAGGTTCTTCAAACCAATAAACCCCATACTTTTCCAACTCATCCGAGAATTCCAAAGAAGTATCTAAGTCGAGAGCACAATTCGCATCCACCATAAGAACAACATCATCCCCGACCGCTTTTCGGGCTGCCTCCACACGCTTCATATCCCCAATGACTCCCTGGTTAGGATCACCAATCTTTATTTTGACGGCTCCAGCGTGCATTTCATGAATGTTAAAAAGCACCTCTTCTTGTAATTCCTCTAGACCTTTGCCTTCAGCATAGTAACCACCTGCTATATAAGTTCTGATGCGGTCCTGAGCACCTCCCAACAAATCATGCACAGACCTACCTAAAGCCTTACCTTTAATATCCCAGCAGGCGATATTAATCGCAGCCAAAACCTGCGTGTTCACACCACCAGGACCCAATATTTTAATGTGTTTCTCACCAAGATCCTGCGCAATAGAACGAGTATCCATAGGATCTCGCCCAATCAAAATCTCTCTAAAATAGTCAACAAAAGGAGGGAATATAGCGAGAGGACGTTCCGCCGCGGTACCTCCATTCCAACCATGCCCTTCAATACCCTCGTCAGTCTTAACTGTAACCTTGTGCAAGCGACCGGGACCATAGAAATGTCCCCCGTTCCATATCCCTGGTCTCTCCCACTCGAAAACTTCACTAACCACATCAATTATCTTCATTTTTTAAATCCTGTAATCTCTGTTATTTTCTGTAAGAAGAATATTTAATTTTGACTAATGCACCGACGCTTTCCTAGCCTTCAGAAAGGCTTCTCCCCCATGCACCAATGCTCCAATGACAATAAGTAACAACCCTAATAACAAACCACTACCTGGATCTTCACCAAGTACTATCCAGGCAAGAGTCACGCCAGCCGCAGGTTGAATAAAGTTAAAAAACGTTACAGTTGAGGGCAAGTATCGCTTAACAAGCCATGCATTCGATAGGAATCCAAATCCGGCTATAACCACACCCTGATAAAACAGTGCCACCCAGAAACGAGGATCCCACGAATAAATGGGGTTTTCAAAAATATAGCTACCTGTAACAAAAAATAATATCCCTACTAGCAGCATACTCAATAACATTTTTGCTTCAGACATATTCTGGGTAAAGTTAGACATCAGAACTAACCTCAGCCCAAGCAATGCTGCAGAGGCCAAACTCATAAAGTCACCAACAAAAGTCTCTCCATCTGCTGACTCCCCATCAAAACCAGTATCCCCAACAACGATGGCAAGAATTCCCGCATAGGAAAAAATAATGGCGACAATTTTCCATCTGTGTAACCTATCGGATGGAACTATAAAATGGGCAAAAATAGCGGCCCAGATTGGGAAGGTAGCGTTAAGAGCAGTGGCATGACCAGCGCTAGTGAAATATTGCCCATAATTCATAAGCATTATTTGCACGACGAAAAGTAGTGAAAGACATGCCAGTGGAAAAATCTCCTTGGAAGATACGCGAAAAGAATCGCCTCTCCAAACCATGTACCCTGCTGTGACAATACCGCCCAGAACAAATCTCATCCACCCAACTTGTAGAGGAGCCCCATATTCCAGAGATACCTTTATGCTGACATTATTCCCACCCCATATAAGTGCCAGAAAAACATTGAAAATACTTGGAAATAGTCCAGCAGGTCTGCGCTTATCTTTGGCAGCAGATTCTAAATCGATTGTAATAATCTCCCTTCACTGCAGTTTTTAAGTCATATTTCTATGACCCAGGAACCCAAGCAATTAGATACAAACATTAATTTTACTCCACTTGGATCGACCAACTTGTATTCTGCTATGCTTTGAATCACTCAAATGACAAATAAACAGGAAATGAAACTAACTGTCGTAGATCAATCGCCTGTACGTAAAGGTGGAACTTCTTCCGACGCACTTCGGGAGTCGGTAGAACTTGCGACTTGGGTAGAAAAAATTGGCTACTCTCGATACTGGGTTGCAGAACATCACAACTCCAGTTCTTTTTCAGGAACAAGTCCAGAAATACTTATCGGACAAATAGCTGCGAAAACAAAACATATCAGGGTCGGAAGTGGCGGTGTTATGCTCAGTCATTATTCTGCGCTAAAGGTTGCAGAACAATTCAGTGTCTTAGATTCCTTCTACCCAGATCGAGTTGACCTTGGTATAGGTAGGGCACCGGGCAGTGATAGAAGAACAGCGGCTGCGCTCACTTATCCGAGACCCACGATGGACGTATACCAGGACTTTCCACAGATGGTTAGGGATCTGGCGGACTTTTTGAACGGTGGTATAAAGGAAGGTAACCCTTTATCTGGAATCGTCGCTCATCCGGGGTCACAAAACAATTCCTCTCCGCATATATGGCTATTAGGTTCAAGCGACTATAGTGCGAAGCTAGCTGCGGAGATGGGATTACCTTTCAGCTTCGCTGACTTCTTTGGAAACACCTCTGAGTACGGACCACAGATATGTAATATGTACAGAAACGAATTCAAACCTTCTTCCTATCTTTCAGAACCTCTTCTAAACGTTGGGCTTCAGGTCATTTGTGCTCCCACTGAGGAGGAAGCTCATTATATTGGGTCTTCTAGAAACCTAAACAAAATTATCTCCCGACTGGGATTATCAACACATGGTCTACTACCTCCTGATGAGGCAATTAACTGGCCATTAGATACCCAAGCGAAGGAGTATTTAAAATACGAAACCAGAAGCTACATAGAGGGAGATCCCGAACAGGTGCGGGATGGCCTTTTAAAAGCCGCGGACCGGTACCAGACCAATGATCTTGGGATCGTTTCCAATTGTTACGACTTTGACCACCGGAAGCGGTCTTACCAGCTGGTAGCAGAATGCCTCGATATAGCCAGCATAAGCAAAGCTAAAACCACGACCTAAGAAGGAACTATCGAAGTATTTGGATAACTGGGTTTTTTCGCAAAGAAGAAACAGATTCCGCCAAACATACAGAGCACCCCTAAAACACCGAACGCAATGGTGTAGTCCCCTTTCCAGTCCCTCATGAATCCTGCAAAAACTGGCCCAATAAGTAGTAGTACATTCATAGGCACCTGGGAAATTCCCATTATCTTTCCAAAATTCTTTCTACCGAAATAATCTCCCCTAATCGCGGCAGAAATAGGATTACGACCTCCAAAACCAATGCCAAATAATAGGGCAAACCCGTAAGCTACCAACAGCGTTGGAGGTCCAAAAGTCAGTAATAACACCCCCAATGCCTGAGACATAGTAAATACCATAAGGGCTACGTTTTTTGGAACCCTATCCCCCATGTATCCCCCAACTAATTGAAACACCATGGACACCCCAGTGTACCCAGAAACGACATAAGCGGCTGTTTGTATGCTATAACCTTCGTCGGTCATCATAGGGGCAAGATGAAGCATTAAAGCAAGCAGTACCATGGATGTGAACCCATGCCCAAAACTTATGAGCCAAAATGATGGCTCCCTTAGAGCCTGAGAAACCGTGAAATCAATTTGCTCGACCCCGGTTTTAACCGCCTCCTCTTTATATTTTCTAGCCTCTTCTGGGGTATCCCCGTCGGGTAATAGACCATGGTCCTCCGGCCTATTTCTGATTAATCTCGTCAAAGGGAAGGCGAGTAAAATAACAACAATCCCAATTACAAGTGACGTATTACTCCATCCGAATCTCTCAGGAAAATCGGGATCCATTAACCAAGCTAAAAGTGGGACCAAAATCAAAGACCCAAATCTGGAAACAGAGTTTCCCAAACCCATAGCCATTGACCTTTTTCTCACAAACCAATTGTTTATCATTGTATTTAGAGCTAACCAGCTACCCAAACCTTGACCGAGAGCAATGACCAGGTAGGCGATATAAAATACAAAAAGATGATTGATCCGACTGAAAATTATCCAGCCCACGGCCATGATCAACATACCAATTAACACCATGCGTCGAGTTCCGAATTTGTCAATCAGATAACCTTCTAGCGGACCTAATATTCCCCCTTCAACTCTAGTAAAAGTCAATGCCAATGACAGCTTAGTGCGATTCCAACCAAAGGCATTTTCCATGGCCACGGCCCATATTCCCATCGCATGAAACAGAGGTGTTGTAGCAACCAGCATTATTGATCCAAATACTGGAATCAGATACCAGCCGTAGTAAAGTCCCTTTTGGGGGGATTCTGTTTTATTTGAAGAGCCCATATCTTCGTTGTCTTTCATTACTGAAATACCAATTCTGAAGGATTAATGGGCAGAAAAATGAGCAATTTTTAGTGACTTTCACAAACCATAGATTTACAGTAACTTAAAGAACAATTTACCCTCTATACGCAAAGAGCCTGCAAAAAATTGCAGGAATTGCGATTCCTTAATACTAGCCCAAGCTGATTTGTCAGTCTACTTATGTGGTAGAAAAACACCAACGAATAATAGTGATTAGCTCAAAAAACTAATTTATATTTAGATTAATATCATTGCGACTACTTAATTTTAGTAATTGATGGTGTGTTTAATGAAGTCCCGTCCAAATGTTATCTTGATTCTCGCTGACGATATGGGGTATTCAGACCTTGGTTGTTTCGGTTCTGAAATAGACACTCCAAACATTGACTCATTAGCCAATAATGGGTTGCGTTTTTCCCAAATGTACAACTCAGCCCGGTGCTGCCCATCCCGCGCGGCATTGCTCACAGGTTTGAACCCGCAGCAAACTGGAGTAGGTCACATGGTGACCGATATGGGATTGCCAGCCTACCAAGGTTATTTAAACAAGAACTGCGCCACCATTGCTGAAGTCCTTAAGAAAAACGGATATACCACGCTAATGTCAGGAAAATGGCACGTAGGAGGTTCCTATAACCTCCTAGACAAAGACAGCTGGCATCCTGGAGACAACCGGCACCCAACACCAACTCAAAGGGGATTTGATCAGTTCTTTGGAATAGTTGCCGGAGCGGCTAATTTTTTTCATCCTAGAACATTGATGGATAACGACACATTTATTGAAATTGATCCTCCAGATTTCTATCTGACCGATGCTAT
Source organism: Chloroflexota bacterium (assembly GCA_002696685.1). Next base: position 34,700 of record NZSI01000044.1, read on the forward strand.
CAGTGAAAACGCCGTCTCAATGATAACGAAGGCATCATCTGGGGATAATCCATTTTTTCTTCATGTAGCTTATACAGCCCCACATTGGCCACTTCATGCTCTTGAGGAAGACATAGCTAAATATCGAGGAAATTATCGTGACGGATGGGACTCGCTCCGAAAAAACAGACATGAAGAACAGCGGGGCATGGGAATTGTTGATGATAAGTGGGACATATCTCCCAGAGACGCTTCCTCACGACCATGGAAAGAAGCTGAAGATAAGGAGTGGGAAGACTTAAGAATGGCCGTATATGCTGCCATGATTGACCGCATGGACCAGGGAATTGGAAAAATCCTCACTAAATTAAAAGAACTTGGTGAGGACAAGGACACGGTGATCATGTTTTTATCTGACAATGGTGGATGCGCTGAATTTCTTGCGGAGGACACCAATCGACCCGATCCGTCTCAATATTCATCTTCAACAAGCGATGGAAGGTCAATGACCGTGGGTAACAGGAAAGATATTGAACCTGGTCCCGATACCACTTTCATGAGTTATGACCTAGCATGGGCAAATGCAAGTAATACTCCATTCCGGAGATTCAAGAGGTGGACTCATGAGGGGGGGATCTCAACCCCTTTTATTTTAAACTGGCCAGAAAAAATTTCTAGACCATCGATAATAACCGAGGCAACCCACATTATAGACATTGCTGCAACAATTTATGATGCTGCCAACGCCCAGTATCCCTCAGAACTTAATGGAAACGCTACAAAACCATTGGAAGGGCACAGTTTTATGCAGGCGATTGAAACAGGCTCATGGGAGAGAAAAGAGCCGATTTATTGGGAACATGAGGGAAGTAAGGCTATGCGATATGGAGAGTGGAAATTAGTCAGCGAAGTTGGTCATAACTGGGAGTTCTACAACATGTTAGAAGACCGAACAGAACTGTCTAATCTTGTTGACGGAGAAAGTGACAGAGTTAGAGGAATGCTCAATTCATACAAAAAATGGATGGAACGATGCGAAGTCCAAAATTGGCCATTACCAGGACATTTATGGAATCCAGAGATGATCTCTTCGTATGCCCATAGATCGGGCTAGCTTTACTATTCTTGCTCTCTGATTCTTTTTGAACCCAGGAAAAAAAGCAGGGAAATTGCAATGGCTAATCCTCCCATGACTGCCAGAGACCAGCGTGGCGAAGTAGAGTCGGCAAACCAACCTATCCCCAAGCTAAAAAATATCACCATTCCCATTACAATTCTATTAAGACTAGTGATTCGGACCCTGTATTCATCATCGGTCAAAACTTGAGTTAGAACTCCATTGGTAGTCCTATACATGGTCTGGGTGGCTCCAAAAAGCGCCAACACGAGAAAGGCCATCGGCATCCATATAGACTGACTGAAAATAAGAGTGAGAACCGCACTGGCTAGAGCGGAAATGATGCAGGCCATTCCTCTCTTTTTGGGAAATCCAAACGCTGATAACAAAAACACCATTATTAGGCCGCCTGCACCATTGACTGCCATGAAATACCCACCAAAATCAGGTCCCTGATGAAGTACATTCGCGGTGAACATCGGCAACAGGAAAATCACAGGGTGACAAACTATATTCGGCGCAGAGGACAGGCCGATCATTAACGCAAGTACCCTTTGTTTCTTCCATAAGTATCTGAACCCTTCCACCATATCTTCAAAAAACCCAGCGACACCAGGTGCAGAATTTGAGTTCGTCTGTTTGAAAGGAGTTTTCATCGGAATAAGGGAACAAACTACACCCAAATAGAGTAGTGCTTCAAAAATAAAATTCCAGAAAAACCCAAGGGACGCAACGATGATGCCACCAACAAATGGACCTATCATCCTGGTTCCCGGAATGGTCAATACATTCGTAGCATATGCGTTACTAAGAGAATCCGGCGCCACTGTATTGGCAATAAGCGCCTGCTTTACGGGCATCTTAATTGATTCACAACTTCCTGCCACAAAAGCGTAAAAAAACGCGTGCCAGACTTCCACCATATCCATTCTCACAAGAAATGCGAAAGACAAGGCAAAAAGTGCCATAAAAATTTCTATGCCAATTATGAGTCTGCGGCGATCAAGTCGATCACCAATAACTCCTCCCCAGGGACCTATGAATATCCCCGGAAGAGCAGCTGTCCCTCCAACACCTACCACTAGAAGGGCCGAATTGGCGCCACCTTCAGACAGATACTTTACAAGCCATCCAAGAGTTAATAATTGAAGCCACAGGGCAGTGTTACCAAAAAAATTGGCTGCCCAGATAAACCTATAGTTACGATATGCTCTCCATGAATCCAAGGTTTGAATTCGAGGCACGCTAATTCGAAAACCTATTGTAGACAGCCTTTCTGGGGAATATTGATTTCTGCGAATAGCATCAAATTATTATTCAGCAGTTCCGTTATATCCTCGGTGCAACAGGTCCCAATCAATCTCGTACCCAAGTCCAGGTTTAGTTGGAGCATGAACATAGCCACCCTCAAATTGTATATCCTCAACGAGTCCAAACATATTTGCACCGGTACACGGAAAAAATTCGAAGAACTCACAGTTTGGAACGGCCATCGTTATATGAAGGTTGGCAACATTGTTTAGAGAATTACCACCATGATGGATTTCACATTTCATATTGAATCCCTCGGCAAGGTGACAAAGCCTAATCATAGGAGTTATGCCACCGGTGACAGCCACGTCGCCACGGAGTATGTCCGTTGCATATTGAGTGATCCATTGAGTCATTCCGTAGTATCGGCCCGGAGCATATTCAGTTGACATTATTGGTATATCCAGCTTCTGATGAAGCTTGACGTAGTTATATAAATCTTCTTCTACCAGAGGGTCCTCATACCAGTAGAAATTAAGATCTTCTATGGCTCGACCAACCCGCATTGCATCCTCGTACTGGTATGCCCACATGGAATCTAGCATCAGCTTCATGTCGTCACCAACAGCATCACGAACTGCCTTGGATATTTCAATGTCATACATCGGGTTTCCATGGGGATGAATCTTATGGGCAGTCCAGCCCATCTCTTTGAACTTAATAGCCTCTTCTGCATATTCTTCCTTGGTTTCATGATATGCGGTGCTCGAATATACAGGTACAGTTTCTTTGCAGGTTCCGAGAAGTCTATGGATCGGCTGATTCGCTATTTTCCCGTTTATATCCCAAAGGCAGATATCTATTGCTCCGATCACGTAAGTAGATACCGATCTATTCATCTTCCATAGATCCCACCAGATAGAACCTATATCCTGCGGGTTTCTACCCATAATAATCGGCTTGATAAATTCAATAAGACCAGGAGCAAAGTGGTTAGCGCCCACCCTTGACGAACCTAAAAAGGCGTTACCCGAAATACCTTCATCAGTTTCTATTGTCACTACCCCGAGCTGCTGTGTCTTACCAAAAGTGGTACCAACCCCTGTTTTCCAAACCTCGGTTTCCCAATCAAACATATCTACTTTAACGTTAGTAATTTTCATATAAATACCTTCCCAAACCCAATGTAAAATACTGCCTTGCAGTGAGTCGCACTTCAGCATACCTAAATTTATCTACAGAATAAAGATATGGCTGTTAGCCTAATCACAAACAGCTGGTAGTTCCTTCCAGAAACCTGTCGCCTGCTCAAAAGCTTTTGCTAGCTGTAGAACCCCAAAATCATCTCTATAACGACCAACTATCTGTATTCCTACAGGTAACCCTTCAGCTGTAAAACCACAGGGAACCGAAACCGCAGGGTGACCGGTGGCTGTTATGTAATAGCAAGACTTCATCCATGATATGAAATTTTCCATCTCTATTCCGTTGATATCTGAGACCCAACGTTGTTTAACATCAAACGGGGGNCGTTGGCTAACGGGGCAAATTAAGAACTCGTACTTATCCATAAAGTGATGCATGCGTTGAAACAATTCCATTCTCTTTGCTTCCGCCCATCCCACTTGAGGACCAGTTAAATTCACTCCCTGCTCTATATCCCAAATCATAGTGTCTTTGAGCTTNTCCCNATTATTTCTTAAATGTTCTCCCTGATTTATTTCTCTTCCCCAACCTCTCCATATTAAAAAAAGTTCATCGGCATCAGTAAAATCGGGATCCGCCTCAAAAACGTTGCATCCTAAATGATCGAAAACATGTCTCTGCGACTCCAGCACCCCAGTGGTACGTGNATCAACTGGNAGGCCGCCAAGAGAAGGGCTCCACGCTACGTTCACACCTTTGAATTCTCTTTCAAGGGGTTCTAGAAATCTCTCACCTGCTTCCGTAATTGAAATCGGCACACGCGAATCCTCACCTGCAATGGCAGATAAAAGAAGAGCACAGTCATCTATATTTCTGGCCATCGGTCCCTGCACTGAAATAGGGCCCCACCCTACTTTGGATGGGAATGTTGGAACTCTGCCTGGTGAAGGTCTGAATCCAATCACATTGCAAAAATTAGCAGGATTCCTAAGCGATCCTCCAGTGTCACTCCCATCAGCTATGGGCAACATCCGGGTGGCCAATGCCACGGCCGCACCACCACTACTGCCTCCACAAGTTTTGGATGTGTCATATGGATTGAGAGTTTCCCCAAACACTTCGTTAAACGTCTGAGANCCAGCTCCAAATTCAGGTGTATTGGTTTTACCGATGGTAATTGCACCGGCTTTCTGAATTCGTTCTACAATAAGTGCGCTGTAATCTGGCACAAAATCAGAATACAACGGGGACCCATAAGTGGTGCGTATACCCTTAGTTGGAACCAAGTCTTTATGGGCCACTGGAAGTCCCCCCAGTATGCCAATTTGATGACCTTTAGCCATTGCCTTGTCTACCTGCTCCGCACCCTCAATTCCCAACTCAGGCCGCAAAGTAACTATCGCATTAACTTTCGGATTCACCCTAGAAATATGCTCTAGATGAGCCTCCATTAATTCTTTAGCCGAAATATGTTTATCTTTTATTAAAGAAACCATTTCCACTGCTGTCTTATTTACAAGCTCGTCTACACGTTGCCTATCTGTCATATGCCTAGTCTTTCACCAAATTAATCTGCGGAGTTTGGAACCGATATTTTCTCAAAAGATTCTTCTGACTTTTGCCAGTCCGGTATTAGAAGTTTGGCCGGATTCTCTAATAGAACAATACTAATCGCCCCACCGATGCTAGCAACAATAGAAACAACCAGAGCCCAGTTATAACTTTGGAACATGTCATAAACAGGACCCCCTATCCATCCACCTAGAGCCATTCCAATACCTGCTCCCAACATCTGAAATCCATGGGCTCCGCCCATTGGNGCGTGGCCAAAATATTTTCTGTTTAGAATTGGAAACCCTCCCGTCTCTCCTCCATATCCAATACCAAAAGTAACAGCAAATAAATAAAATGCCATCTGTACATCTCCCCAAAATAGGAAAATCACAGGGGCTCCCTGCANAACATAAAATATGGTCATAACACTCCTGACACCATATCGTTCACAAAGAACCGGCGTAGTAAGCCTAGTTAATATGCTGACGGCAGACATCAAGGTGAAAATCATCGAGGCTCTGACCGGGGACATTTCACTATCGATTGCCATTGGTATGATCCAAATGAGTATTACCGCATGGCCCACGCACCCCAAAAAATGAATGGAGCTCAGATTCCAGTAGGCAGCAGTTCGTCGCATATGACCCTTGAATTCATCCAAAAGCTCCACTGGAGGAGCTTTTCCACTTAGAGGTGGGTCTCCATCAACTGTGCCATAAGCTACGAGTGATTTATCAGCAGGCCTGTTCTTGAAAACAGTAATCATGCACAGCATTAGTATGGTCGAAACAATCCCTATGGATATGAAGGAATTTTGCCACCCAATTTCCTCCACCATAAACGCAATCAACGGGGTGGCTAAAGCAGGGCCTAAGCCCCAAGAAGCCATTATCAGTCCCATCGCTAATCCAAGATTTCTTCGAAACCAAATCATTGCAGCAGGAATCAAAGGAACAAGAAATATTGCTTGTGCGACACCGAGAATTACTCCATAAGTAACCCAGAAATGCCAGTATTCTGTTATGAATGCTGTCATAAGCATTCCAACAAAAAACAAACCAACCCCTGCGAGCATCGCCTTCTTGGCTCCGTATCTGTCACCCAGATTACCAGCCCATGGAGAAACTACCGCTGTCACTATGCTGCATATGGCATATGTAAGGCTTATATTCCCCTGGCTCCAATTAAATTGTTCTTCCAAAGGGTCGATAAAAACCCCAAATGACATTCTGATAGATGTGCCGACTATCTGCATTCCTGCGATGATGACAACTATCACCCAAGCGTAATGCTTATAAAAAGTCTTATTCCCATTCGATTGTCCCGCATTTATTTGACTCAAAACATTACCTTTCAGGAAAACTCAGTGGAGTGGGCATGCCCACAAGGCAGCCTGTTCCCAGCGCTGTTTATTAACTGAACCAGCTACATTGTCAGATCTTTCCTCTATCTGTAAAGTCGCGGCAGCGGCAGAAATATAAACAAAAAGCACCACACTGACGACCGTAACAACGACGAATTGGAGTGGTACTCCAAGGATCCTAGATCCTATTTTAAATCCTGAAATATTCCCACTCCTTGCCGTGTATGTACCAATTATAGTCAGACAAAGAAAAAATGTCTGCCCGAAAGTTAGCCATTTAAGTAAGAAGATATGTGGCCAGAGAGCCAAATTTCAATTCAATAGTATGAAAACATGGTCTGCTTTTGATACCCTTGCGAAACTCTCCAAATTATGGGAGAGCAAATGATGCGTTTCAAGCAGTACAACACAGGGACATAATCGCCTGAGGAGTCAAAAATGTTAAGAGCAAACTCTATAAGAGAAAAATTGAATTCAGATACACCTACACTCAGCACTCANATACATAGTGTTTGGCCATCTGAGATAGAGGCTCTTGGCCACACAGGGATATATGACTATGTCGAATTTGTTGCTGAGTATGGACCATCGGACTTACATGATCTAGATAACATGGTGAGAGCCGCAGAGCTTCACAATTTAGGATCAATGATCAAAATTGATCAAAGCCTTATGCCTTTCCTAGCCCAAAGGGGAATAGGAGCTGGATTTGAAAGCGTTCTTTTCACGGANGTAAGAAGCCTTGAAGAGGTAAGGGATTGTATTAAAGCAGCCCGAGCGGATCACCCGGATCAGGGAGGCTTATACGGAGTAGCAACTCGAAGAAACTCTTTCATGGGCTACGGTGGCTCACCTGAATACGTGGACGCGCTCGGTGAAGTTGTTTTGGCGTTCATGATTGAAAAGAAAGGTGCTGTGGATAACCTCGAAGAAATCCTGTCGGAACCGGGAGTTGAAATGACACAGTGGGGAGGGGCGGACTTCTCCATGAATATTGGAAAACCGAGACAGATGAATGACCCTGAGGTTGCAGCAGCAAAAAAGAAAACTTTCGAACTTTCACTCAAAATGGGTGTTCCTCCACGCGCGGAAATTCAATCTGCAGATGAAATGAAAGAATATCTTGACATGGGGGTCAGGCATTTCTCTCTAGGCACCGACATCACAATTCTCTATTCCTACTGGAAAGACGAGGGCGAGAAAGTTCTTAGGGCTATGGAAGGGGAGTAAAAAATACGGGAGAACTCACAGTATGGATCTTGATCTTGGGGAAAAGCGAGCAGTNATTACCGGAGGGAGCAGAGGAATAGGAAAATCTATCGCAGTCGTTCTGGCATCGGAGGGAGCAGAGGTGGCTATTTGCGGCCGAAACAAGGATTCATTGGAACAAGCTGCGGCAGATATATTAAAAGAAACGGGTAAGTCTATACTTGCTGTTGTAGCAGACACAACAAATACCGCATCAGTCGAATCTTTTATTGGCGCCGCGGCCGATCACCTTGGTGGAATAGACATATTAGTCAACAACGCAGCCGCGCCGGGTGGGTTAGTAATGGGACCGCTGAATACAGCAAACCCTGACGAATTACTGGCTGACCTTGATACAAAAGTAGTTGGATACATGAGAGTAGCCAAGGCAGCAGCGCCACATTTAAAAGAGGGCGGCTGGGGAAGGATAATCAATATTGGTGGTCTCGCGGCTCGTAGCGGGGGTGCCATAAGCGGGATGAGAAACGTAGCTCTAACTCACTTCACGAAGACATTATCGAACGAATTGGGTCCACAAGGAATCAATGTAAATATCATCCACCCCGGTGCTACCAGGACTGAAAGAACAGGCCCACTGAATCAAGCACTGGCCAAAGAAAGAAATGTTTCAGTTAAAGACGTGGAGAATGCTGCCAGTGCAGGAATTGATATAAGAAGGATAATCGAATCAAAGGAAGTGGCTTTTTTGGCTGCTTTTCTTGCCTCACCAAAATCTTCGGCCATAACAGGAGAGGCAATCGCAGCAGGTGGTGGAGTTGGGTCGGCGGTTTTCCAATAGAAACATAAATACCGGAGAGGAGAGTTAGGATGTACACGACTGAACAGTATGAAGGAATGATCGCTGAGACAATAACACTGAAAGGACATAATGGAGAAGAAATTCACACATACTTCGCAAGACCACAGGGACCAGGCCCATTTCCTGCTGTAGTGGTTATACACCATTTACCTGGATGGGATGAAATCTACAGAGATTTTACCCGTAAGCTGGCCCACCACGGTTATTTAGCTATTTCCCCCGACCTCTACTGCAGGGACGCCCACGGAACTCCAGAAGATGTAGCAGCAGCCATAAGGGCGGACGGCGGAGCGCCCGANGACAGAGTCTTAGGAGATGTTCAGGCAGCTGCTGACTACGTACTTTCATTGCCCTCATCCAACGGTAAAGTAGGTGTTTGGGGTACATGCTCTGGAGGTAGGCATGCATTCCTGGCTGGCTGTAAACTGACTGTTTTTGATGCCGTGGTCGAATGCTGGGGTGGAAACGTCATTATGGCTCAAGACCAGTTGACCGAAAAACAACCAGTATCACCGAACGAGTACACAAATGATCTCAATGCCCCAATACTAGGTCTATTTGGAGACCTAGACCAAAGCCCCACGAAGGAACAGGTAGACCAACACGAAGCAGAACTGAAGTCTGCTGGAAAAGACTATGAATTTCACAGGTATCCTGAAGCAGGTCATGGATTTTTCTACTATCACGCACCAATTTATCACCAGGCATCTGCGGTAGACGGATGGGAAAAAATGTTTGATTTCTTCTCAAGGAAACTTAACTGACAGGTAATACATATCCCTAACATAGAAAAGCGTTGGAGTATTAAATATGTGCACAATGATTTGTGAGAGAGCCCCCATGGAGGGAAGCGCAAAAGGTAGAGATGGTTGGTTTCCCCTCAAGAACGCCAATGTATCTTATGACCATCCATTCAGCGCTCCATGGGAATATGCCGTCAATATAGACTTTGTAAACGAAGATAGGGGAGTAGGAGCAAGGGTAGCTGTTGAACTCAGTCCTGACTCTGCGAAATTGCTCGCAGAGTCCATAATGAAAGCCTTGGAACGGGGTGAAGCAGATCCTCAGATTCGGATATCTGTACTTTAGCCCTCATAACTCCCCGTTTGCGTTTTGGGCCGTGGTGATTTACCTCGAGGCATTTTGTCCAATTTTTTAGGATCGCACAGTCGGCCTGGAAAGGATGTACCACGTCCCCACAATTGCTAGAGATATCACAATGCCTTTAAATAGCCAGTTATATGGGGTATCAGGCCAAAACACTGATATCGCACTAAAGATCCAAATGCAGCTTACGGAAATCAACTTCGCTCTTATTGGCATACCGCCAGTCTCTAAGAATCTCTTGACCGGTTTCCCAAATATTCGATGCTCTGTCACCCATCGGTACATTCGGTCGTTAGATCTGACAAAACAGCCCGCCGAAAGAATCAGAAAAATCGTTCCAGGAAGGCCTGGTAAAACGTAACCAGCTATTCCAAGGCCCAGAAAAATAAATCCAGCGGCATATAGAAAATAAACCTTTATTCTGTTAATCATCTGCTAATGTATGTCTATTGAAAGATAATTTAATATTTAAGTTACAAGGTCCAATCATACAACTTTCCTTTAGCAATCGTCGTGTTCAGTGTTGAAGCCCACAAGGTTGTTTGAGAGATTTAAGACCACACGTAAAACCAAAACAGGATTAGTAATGCCAAAGTTTAGATTAGAAGGAAAGGTAGCAATTATTACAGGTGGNNCTTCTGGAATGGGGCGAGCTGCTGCAGAATTATTTGCGAGGGAAGGCGCAAAAGTTGCCATAGGTGGAAGACGCATAGAAAAGGGGGAAATAGTGGTGGATGGGATTCGTAAAGAAGGAGGGTCAGCGATATTTGTCCATACCGATGTTTCAAAGACGGAAAACGTAAGAAACTTAATAGAAAAAACCGTATCGGAGTACGGGACNATTGATGTGTTATTCAATAATGCAGGGATAAATAACCTAAGTGAAGGAGATCCTCACAACGAAGATGAGTTTCTGTTCGATGAAGTCATGGACGTCAATTTAAAGGGAGCATTTCTTTGCACAAAATATGTTGTGCCTCACATGATTAAACGAGGAGGGGGATCAATCATAAATAACTCCTCTGTTCTCGACGCTAGAGCGAATTCTACGTCATCAACTTCTTATCATGTGTCAAAAGGTGGTTTAGCAATGTTGACCAAAAAATCTGCCGTCTCCTATGCCAAGTACAATATCAGAGTCAACAGCGTACAACCTGGCGCAATCGCGACTGAAATGTCAGGGATAGATTGGGACAAATTGAAGGACGAGTCACTAATAAATTCCAGGAAAAAATTGCAACCCATTGAGCGAATGGGTCATCCCGAGGATGTAGCATACGCGGCACTGTATTTTGCATCAGATGAGTCTAATTTTGTTACTGGTGCAAGCCTACTAATAGATGGTGGACTAAGTGCAGTGTATGGCAATTCCTAACATCTTTGGAGTGGTGGAATGGGACGCCAGTCAAGAATTTTAACTCCTAATCGCCTATAAATTATTAGTTTATATCTCTATAATCGAGCGGTTGTGTTTACGAATAACTCTACATTGGGATCGAGAGATCGATAGTGAATTTGAGAAAAGATCCAGATAAAGGATCAGTTAATAAATCCGAAGAGTGTGCAGAATCTTCTAACTTAAAGCTAAAACCATGGTCTGCGTTCGAATTCTCAGGATTTCGCATGATGTGGCTCTCTGGTGTTTCCTCATCGGTCACCATGCAGATGCGAAATATCGGGTTTGGAGTGTGGCTATATGAGGAAACTGGCTCGGGTGTAATGCTCGGCCTCCTCGGTATAGTCCAACTAGTAGCCCAAATGCCAGCAACCCTCTTTGGCGGGGCTTTCGCAGATTCGATGGACCGAAGGAAACTAATCACTTTTACCCAAAGCTTTAGTTTTATATTAATTGCTTTCGCGACGATATTACTAATAACCGATCAACTGAGGCCATGGCACATCTATGGCATCGTACTCATACTTGGATTGACTAGTACTCTTGGAGGACCGGCTCGATCTGCCATAACAGCCAATATAGTACCCACCTCCCATTTAATGCACGCGGTTACCTCAAACACAGCCACGTATCAAATTAGTTCCATACTAAGTCCACTAATGTTCACAGCGGCATACGAATTCATCGGCATTTCTGCAGTGTTTATATTGGGGGTATTTACTTCCGTACCTGCTACTGTGATGCCGCTATTTGTAAAACTGCGCTACAGCCTAATGGAAAAAGATGAAAAAACTAATGAAGCACCTATGATTCAAAGGTTATGGGAAGGATTTACCTTCGTTAGGAACCATCCCATATTGCCNGGTTTATACGTTATGGACATAGGGGTGACGGTAGTTAGCTACTATAGAGAAATTATGCCGCTGATAGTGGATAAACTTTTTAGGCAAGGAGCCTGGGCTATAGGGCCTTTGACAGCAGCAAACTCACTTGGCGGAGTAGCAGGAAGTTTCCTCGTTTTGTTCATGGCCACCTTCAGGGCTAAAGGAATGTTGGTTCTATATGCCACGAGCNCTTATGCCATCTTGCTGTTTGCATTTGGATCACTGCAATTTTTACCAGGTAACCCGATTGTTCTCTTGGTTATAGGTGGTGCAATTATATCCGGGCTAGGTATGACCGACGCCATCGGAATGACAACTCGGCAAACAACCGTCCAATTGACAACCCCGGATAACATGCGGGGGAGAGCTGTTAGTTTCCATTCATTCTGCGCAATGTCAGCCAACAATATAGGGACTTTTGAAGTAGGATACATGTCATCCAGGATTGGTGCGGGTAACACGATGCTGCTTGGTGGGGTGGTTTCCGTACTAGTAGTAATCGCCGTTTGGAGACTTATCTCAGGTCTCAGAAATTACAGGTACCCATAGTTTTTTTAATTTATAAAATCGCAAGGGCTGGNTGTGGACGAGGAGGATTCTGTCCATCTACTATCTCTTGCTGGCGCTCCTCGGATAGAATTTCAAATCTTTCCGCTGCTTCTAAAACCATCGGGAGTAGAGTAGATTCGCCACAACTCGGGGCAGTATGTATCGGCTGTGAAAGTTGCCACCAAAGAGCTTTTTCGATATCTGCCTGTTCACGATGAGCGTCGTACCAGGTCCCAATGTCGGGGGTTACTCCTTCCCATCCTCCACGGGCAAGCATTTTAATAGCCTGAATCCCAACATCTTTCTTATTACAGATTCTTATTAATTCTTCAGCATCAGCCCTGTACTTGGAATTCTTATACATCGTGGCATTGACCGGAAACATAACAGTGTCAAAGTCGTATCTGTGCAATGCTTCTATGTGAGTTCGAGGCACCGAGGGTCCATGACCAGTTATACCAATCCATTGGGTTAGTCCCTGATCCTTCATCTCTATAAGCGTTTGAAGTGCCCCTCCATCGGAAGTCACTATATCCAAAGTATCTGGGTCTATCACAGAATGAAGTTGAAAAAGATCAAAGGAATCCACATTCATTCTGCCCATTATATTTTCCACATTTCTCCAAGCATCATCTCTGGTTCTCATAGGCGTTTTCGCACCTAGGAACATTTTGGGACGGAGGTCAGGCATCCATGGAGCTACTCTTTCCATTGCCTTCGCATATCCAGGAGCTATATCTATGTGATTAACTCCATGATCAAGAGAAAGTTGGATAACCCGATCTGCAGCGTCTTGATCTAATTTGCCTATTGAATAAGAACCAAACGTAACCACACTGCTTAAATGACCAGTTCTTCCAAGCCTACGTTTTTCCATTTTCATCAGCTCCCTTAGGATGTAGANTGGCCGTTTTAAACAAGGACTATGCTAGTATAAACGTCACTTCTGAACACGTCCCTAATTTCCTCGATAATATGCTTGGTCTACCGGCATTCCATCAGCAACGGAGCATTATTGTTTGTCTGTTTCGATATCTGCAACTGAACTCGCAAATTATGCCCCTCGGTATCCTTGTCTCCGATGCGCCTGGGTAAGGATGAAAGTAAAAGATCTTCCGTATCAATCATTTCCCACAATATTCAGTTCCATAGATTCTTTTACCAAAAATGCCATCACAGCATATTTCGACACTTATAAAAGACTCCCTGACTGGCTGTCAGATCTCGGAGAAATACATTCTTCCATCAAACCACCAGGCTGGAGGAAGTTTTATAGAGTTGATGAAGAGACCGGTATCAGCGTCAGAGGAGAGGCTGACGCAATATTTGAAATGGATGATGGAGCACACCTCATAGCAGATTATAAAACCTCTAAATATAATCCGGAACGAACTTACGCCTTGGAAGCTTACGAAGTCCAACTTAACGCATACGCTTGGATAGCAGAGTCCGCTGGCTTTTCCCCTGTAAACAAACTTGNCCTCATATTCATGGAGCCCAACAGTAGTCGCGAATTTGCAGAAAACTCAGATTCCTTCTCATCTCAAGGATTAAATCTGGGCTTTGTGGCAAAAATAGTTCCTGTGAAGAGGCATCCCGAGAACCTAATACCGCCGCTACTTGAAAAAGTCCGTCTCGTCTCTGAGATGAAAATGCCTCCCGCCCCTAGAGGTCGATGTAGGGAGTGTCGAAACCTAGATACCCTGATAGTGAGACTCGCGACAGGAATCAATTAATGCCTCATACAAGTCAGAACAATGAATCCTTTACTTGGCTGGGTGTATTTGGGCATCCTGATGACGAAACTTCGGCAAGTGCTGGAACCATGGTGAAATGGATCGAAGCAGGAAACGAAGTCTACATAGTAACCGCCACAGGTGGAGAAGANGGAACTTTGGGTACTGGTGGACAAATAATTGAACGAGAGAAACTAGGTTCTGTGCGAGAGGCTGAACTAAAAAGAAATTTGAACCTATATGGAGCTAATCCCCCTTTCTTACTTAGATATAGAGACCAAGACTTGGACAAGGAAGACCCACATATTTTGTCATTAAAGGTATTGGACATCATGCACTTAGTAGAGCCGGACATCGTAGTTACTTTTGGACCAAGCGGTATATCAAATCATCCAGACCATATAGCCATACATAAAGCCACTCTTTTAGCTTTTGAGGGATACAGCGAAAACACTCAATCACGTGAAAAGCCGCTTCTAATGTTTCCTTCGATCCCTCAGGATTTAGCTCAAGAATTCGGTCTTGACCTAAGCGATGAAGAAAAAAGGCTTGACATAATTNTCGACATAACAAGCTCCATAGATATGAAAGTAAAGGGTCTTAGAAACTACCAGAGCCAGGAGGACGCTCAAGAATTAGCTAGTAGNTTTTCAGAGCAGGAACAGCACAGGGAGAGTTTTGCAGTTAGTGAACTTACGACGGCTAATTGGAAGGAGTCCAATTTGATCCGATATCTAAATAACCTTTAAACGCTCATCCTTCACGGTGCTTATAAANCTTGTTTCACCTACTTGGTAAAGNTTCGTTAGTACGAACTAGAACTAAAACAGAAGCTCCCATAGCAAATATGGCTGCAGTGATGAAAAAAGCCGTAGCATAGCTACCTGTCTGGTCAAAGCTTTGACCAGCTATGATGGGTCCGACGAATGCCGGAACTGCTATAGCAATAGANACAAACCCCATTATCGTGCCAAAATGTTTGACGCCAAACGAGTCTAATACCAGCAAATTATATAAAGCTCCGTATGCCCCAAAGAAAAANCCCATAAATGGGACTATCAACCAGATCGGAANTCCGTTTCCNGCATAGACGAGCAAAGCAGCGAAAACAGCTTGCCCAGCCAAATCAATNATAGTCGCAAGTTTTGCTCCATACCTGTCAGAAAACATTCCAAANAAAAACTTCCCNGCCATTCCACATGTCGCAAAAAGACTNANCGCAACCGCGGCTGTTGCNTGGGTAACTCCATTTTCAATTAAATGGTGTGAAACCTGAGGCAATAAAGCGCTGTAAGTAAAACTCCCACACANCACTCCTAAAACAATTGCGTAAAAACTACGCATTTTGAGAACATCCCCCAATGTGTAACTGGCGGGAGTTATTTCCAATGATTCTTGANCACTAGAAGANGCTGTCAGGGTTTCAGNCGGGTTCCGGACTATAAAGAAAGAATATATTGATACCAATATTCCGAGTATTCCTATAACGGCATATCCCATCTTCCAGCTGTATAAAGAAACCAAGAAGGCCACTAGGGGTTGAATAGCCATGCCGCCAAAGTTATTCCCCATAACCGTGACTCCCAATACCTTCCCTCTATTTTGGGGAAACCACATTCCAATAAGTTTCCCAGGAGGTAACGCAGCGGACCCCACTATCGTAAGTGCCTGGACAATACTCAGAAAATACCAATGCCAGATACCGCTCATAAATACTCTTGCCAAATAACTAAATCCAAAAACGGCAAGTGAAAAAGACATAATATTTCTTGATCCGTATCTGTCTATCATCATTCCTACAAATGGTGAAATGAAGTTGCCAAGTGCCAACATAGAGAGAGAAAATGTTATCTGAGTTGTTGACCACCCAAAGGAGTCTTTGATCGGTTCGACAAAGTGCCCAAACGAATACTGCGATCCACCTATCGCCACAGAACATGCCAAGAAGCAGGCTAAAGCTATACCCCACCTTCTTTCTCGAACAGATGAGGTTAAAGTTTTAAGGATGTTTTCAGTCAAAATTTATAACTTTCAGCGCTGACTTACCCAATACCCACTCCATCTCCTCGGAAGTTGAAAATGCGGGATTTTCCCTAGCGCCTTTCAGGGCATTTCTGTATCCCTCGCGACCACTCACCGGCGGGTAATCGCTACCCCACATAATCCTCTCTACACCAAAAGAGTCTTTGGCCATATCCACCAACGGAGGAACATCATCAAAAAAGTCGAATCCAAAATCTTGAGGTAACACGTTCGGTCGATTGACTATTTCCCCCAGCCCATGAATCTTGATATATACATTCGGATAGTTGGAAAGAGTCAGTGCCTTTTTAAATTTTTCGTATGGACGAGATGGGCCGGGTCCATTTTGTGGAAATGCGGACGACTCTCCTCCACCCGCCAAGTGTTCCATAATTATTGGCATATCGGGAAATTCAGACACTATAGAGGCAAACTCATCTGAAGCAAACTGCTCCACATTCCCCATACAGGTAATAAACATGCCCAGCTCATCTGCCTTCCGCCACAACGATAATTTATCTTCTCCAGGTGCTCTGCTATCAGGTGTCAGTCGAACACCAACGGCACCCTCAACTTTGTGTCTTTCAAGATCTCCCAATGGGTCTTGTGAAGTAGTATCGACTATCACAGCAAGTGCGAATTTGCCAGGAAAGCGCCTCCGGCATTCGTAAAGGTAAGAGTGGTCATAATGTCCAAATTCGGGCATGCCATGCTGTACTAATAGCGCCTTGCTCACACCGTTAAGTTCCATCTGGTGAACTAACATCTCAATTGGCTCAAACCAGTTGGGACCAGCATGGGTGTGGGTGTCTATAATTAGCATCCTCTTTCCTGTTCAGCGTTTAAGGAATATCCTTCACACAGTTATAGTTTTCAAAATAAGTTATCTTACATAGTCAAACTGATATATTTTCCTTACTATGAACAAGGATACCCTAGCTAAACCTTGTTAAACACTTAAGTGGAAAGTACCCACTCAAAAATAAACCTATATACAGGAGCGACATATGCCAAAATTCGTATTCATGCCACCTCAAGATGAACTAAAGCGAGAGTTCGCAGCACGGCTCTCGGATATAGAGTCTGAACTCGACATAGTCTCACCAGAAACCGATGAAGCCGCATTGAATGAACTCCGTGACGCAGAAGCTGCTATGGGTTGGATTCCGCCCGAAGCACTGAAATCAGCTGAAAAAATTGAGTGGCTTCATAATCCTGATGCAGGACCTTTTTTCGGGTATTACTATGAAGAACTATGTAGACACTCTCTCACAATAACCAATCCCCGAGGAATTTACTGGGATCACATCTCACACCACATCTTGATGTTTGTCCTTGCTTTATCACGCGGGCTCCCATGGTATGAAGATTCCCGCAGAAAAAGAATATGGGGAAAAGATGCTAGAAAAAGTCCTTATATTTTCCTTGGTAACGCGACTGCACTTATAAACGGGGTAGGTGGAATTGGCCATGAAACAGCACGACTTTGTTTNGAACTTGGCATGAAAGTAATAGGAATCGATCCACGACCNGAATACGATCTTCCAGGTGTAGAACTNCACACACCGGAAGAGNTGGANNATCAGCTTCCCANAGCGGATTTCGTCATCACCACAGTGCCNCACACGCCGGACACAGAGNGAATGTTCAATGCCAAGAGATTNAAGCTCATGAAGAATTCAGCNTATTTCATCAATGTAGGGAGAGGAAAAGTTTGCGCAATNGATGATCTGGCGGATTCCATNGAATCTGGTGAAATCTCGGGATGTGGACTGGATGTATATGAAACTGAACCCCTGCCATCAGACCACAAATTATGGGGCCTTGAAAACGTTCTAATGACCCCTCACGTTGCAATTGCCGATGCCGAAAATATGGCTGACAGGAGATTCGAAATTTTGTTAGAAAATGTCCGTAGATATTTGAAGGGGGAAGAATTGAACAACAAAGTCGATAAGGAAAAATGGTACTGATATATTCATATTTAGAAATAATTTCGAAAATCAGGAGAACGATGTGGCAGAACTAAGATCTAACAAAGTAAAAGAAAGCCTCTCTGCGGGGAAAATAGTCACTGTGCCCATGGGACCAATGAGCTCCGAGTTGATAGAACATTTTGGCCCTTTGGGATTTGATGGACTATGGCTGGAGGGAGAACACGGACCTGTGGACTTTGACAATATCCCAGACCTCACAAGAGCATGCGATCTCTGGGGTATGACTCCGATAGTCAGGGTTTATCAAAATGAGCCAGCGGTTATCTATCGAACAATGGACCTTGGAGCACTCGGAATATGCGTGCCACATATAAATACGAAAGAAGAAGCACAGGCGGTGGTTGGAGCCACAAAATTTGCACCTATAGGTATGAGAGGATCATTTACCAGCAGGCAGGGAATAGGTGTAGACGACTATTTGAATAAAGCTAACGACCAGACACTGTCAATCATATTAATTGAAGACATTGTTGCGGTTAACAACCTTGATGAAATACTGGAAGTTAACAATATAGACATCTTCTACGTCGCCCCTGGCGATCTGGCACAATCCATGGGCCTGACTGGTGGAGCAGGTAGTCCAAAAGTAAATGATGTTGTGAATGGTGCTCTAAAAAAGATCACGGGGGCAGGAAAGACCGCAGGCACCCTAGTTTCCGAAAATACTTTGCCCCACTATATTGACGTGGGTGCCCGCTTTTTCTCTTTTAGCTGGCTACCCTGGCTTTCCGACGGAGCAGAAGGAATCCTAGAAGCAGTTGAGGCTGCAAGTTAACTAAATATTAATTTCAACCTAGCTGCAACGAATATACTAATGATCGGTGAAGTAATTCCACATTCTTTCGCCGAGGGATACGCTTGTTTCTATATCCGTTTCTAAGAGATATCGTTCTGACACAAGTACCTCGGCAGAAGCTCTGACTTTGGATAGATATTCATCACGGCTCGTGTACCTTGACTCTATAGATGGCCTTGGGTCTCCAGCAGTCAACCTAGCAGACTCCGTTGCGGGAAAAGGAATTGTGCCACCGGCAAACATAAGTAACTGACTCTCACCACCTATGTCTGCATGTCTTAGCGTCCATCCGGTGTGAGCAGCAATCGGAACAGAAATTTCAGGGGCAATTATCCCCCCTATTTCATTTCCATCAGAATTTACCATTGGCACCAGGCCGCCAAACGCACCTCCTATCTCTGGGGGTAATATACTGGGATGCTCATCTCCTTCATCAGGCGAAAACTCCCGACGCCTAGGAATAGCATGTCTGTAAGGATAATTGGACCCGGGAATAGACGAGAAAATACCTATCAACTCCGACGCAGGTACTAGGGTGCCGTCATCAATCCGTGGGTGCTTTGACTCCGGTGGATCTATCCCCTCTCTAACCCATAAATCTAGATTTACGAGGCACGCCCTGAGCAGTGGAGAATAATCTATAACACTCCTGATGTTTTGGGCTCTCTCCGCTCCTGAAACTATCACCCCATGATCAGTCGGGGGCCATGGCCCAGTGCCGTGCTCTGTTCCAGCAAAATGGAACACCCTGACATTTTTCCCTTGCTTTATATCCCTCCGACCATCGGGGTCAGTATGGAGTAATGATGCATCAGCTCTATGATATTCAGCCGAGCTGTTCGTATACATAACTTTCAACGAGCTCCCTCTCTCGTCCAGTTTTCGGTGTAAGGATCCCGTCTCCTCTGTCTCTGGGTCAGTCTGCTCAATGGAAGCAAATGGAAACAATTGGTGCATCATGTTGTTGCGGTCTTTTGAATTCTGACCAAATCTTTGATTGAATTCTCCTCGCATGCCACCAGCCACATTAGCAATTATTCCGTCCATGGCCTCCCTGCCGGATTCATCAAGATTAAAGTCATTGTGCACAAATGTCCTCAAAAACCTGCCAGTTTGGGATCTTCCATAAGCATAAGATTTTTGAATCCCTGGCACTGGGCTATCCACAGATGAAGAACCATATTTAAACCACGAGACACAGTCACGAAGAGCAGCGAAACTAAGTCCAATTACTGGCGCACCGAGAGCGGTATAAGTTACCTGGTAAAGACGACCCTTCTTGAAACCTTCACTGGAACAGATATAGGCCGGGTCAGGATGATACTCGCCGTTACTATCAATTCTCCCAAAGCGCCAGTCATCCCTCGGCATGGTCTCGGCAGGGCCATCCGGCATATCTCGGATTTCCACCAAAGCATTCGGCTCATTTAAGTCATAGGCCTTGTAAGGCTTATGACTTTTATCTGAAAGCAGAAAATTGTGAGTATCCTCCGGGGATTGCAGTTGCATGTAGACGCTGTCCTTCAGTCTTGATCCACTTGGATCGAGAGCCTCGGGACCTCTCATAGTAATTAAAGCTTCATGAGGAGGAGCATCTAATTGCCATCCGCAAGCCACAACAACATATCCCATCTCCATGAGTAGACCATCGCCAAGGTCCACTTCCACATCCACAGGCGTGTTGCTATCCATAACTGGCCGAGTACCCATATTAAAGTTAGGAAGTGCGACTCGATTGCCTCTGTTAACGACATCAAGCAATAGCTTTCCAGATACTTTTGACAAATCCACCGGTCGTATAATCGAAATGTCTGAATCGAAGACTATCTTGCCTTCCTCATTCCTTGGTGCTAAATCTATGTCTGTTATTCCTGTATTGGCGAGATTCAACGGGTCGATTTCAAAATTTAGTTTCCCTCTTATCTCTTCGTACTGACCGACACTCCCAAATCTTTTCCCGTCACTGAGTATCCTCTGAAAAATTGGCTCCAGACCGGTTACAGGCATAAATTTGCTCCTCTCTCTTCAAAGAATTATTTCCTTCATCAGCATTTTAATCGTCCCCTCTATGTTAGGGTAGCCATCACCTACTTCTAGGAGCCATCGATGCCTAATTTTGTAACTTTCGGGGAAACTATGGTCCAGTACAACGCAGAGTACTCTGGTCCGTATGATCCAGATGGTAAACACTTAGCCGATATAGCTGGTGCGGAATCCAATGTCGCAGTCAACCTTAAAAAGGTCAGTGCAGAGAAAGTAAAGACGACCTGGATAAGCAGACTAGGTGATGATGAGTCTGGCAAGCTGGTTCACAAATATCTTTCCCCAAGAACCACGGTAGTAGCGCCGTTGTTAAGTGGAGAAAAAACGGGAATCTCTTTCCTAAATCATTACGTGACTGAGGAAATAGAAAATGAACACTTAAAGGTTTATCAGAGAGAAGGAAGTGCAGCCAGTAAACTAAGCTACGAGGATGTAGCACCCTATCTTGCAAACGCTGATATCGTTCATGTTACAGGCATTACCCCTGCTTTAAGCATAACCTGCCACGACACAGTGGTTGAGGTTATGAAAAAATGTGATTCCTTAGGTATTCCAGTCTGTCTTGATGTAAATTACCGTGACCAACTCTGGAGTCCAGATGAAGCCAAGAATGTTCTCCAGTCATTAATTCCCCTGGCTTCAATATTCAAACTTGGATTCGATGAAGCTGAGGTTATATGGAACGAATCGCTGTCAGCCAGCCAATACGCTAAACGGTTTCATGTTAAACCAGACCAAATATCGATTGTCACGAAGGGCTCCTCAGGTGCTGTGCTGTTCGATGGGCAAAATCTCATAACTCAGGAAAGTTTACCAGTGGATGTAGTCGACCCCGTAGGAGCAGGTGACGCATTTGTAGCAGGGTTTTTAAGTGGTATTTTTGAACATGAAATGTCCCCTAAATACCTCCTAACTCTAGAAGCAAGCCAGAGAAAAAAAGTTCTGCGGCAGGCCCTACGAATGGGGGTTATTTGCGGGGCGCTAACATGCACCCGAAGAGGAGATACGTCGGCCATGCCAAACGCAACCGAAGTTCAAAACCATCTCAACTTAATACAGTAGCGCTAAATCGATTCAGCAAATAGAATCACATGTCAGAGCCTGCATAAATGTGTCGTAAAATTTACCGTTTTTATAAAAGGAGATATCAGAATGTATAGGATCAGAAGAGTCTACAGAACAAAACCTGGAGAGGCTGGAAACGTCGCAAAATTAGTGTACGCCCAAGCAAAACTTTACAGGGATGCAGGCCATCGAAGTGACTTCACTGTTTCATACAACGGATATACCCTTCCAGGGGAACGAAATATTGTTATCCTGGAATGGACTGATGACAAAATTATGTCTCCAGGTAGAGAAGGCAACAATATTCCACCAGAAATTATGGAAGCTGGCATGAAATATAGGCCTTTGCTTGAAGAACAACATATTGAATTTTATGAAATGGTAGACCCGGCCAGCATGGGAGATAAGTAACCAAACTAATGCCTGATATCGGAATAGATTTTCAATCGGGAAATCTTAACCCCGAATTCATCGAAGCTCCTGATGGTTCTGAGATACGACTGCTACATGAATTACATATGGGTGGGATGTCGGAATGTACCCTACCTCCAAATAGCGTTTCTGTAGCAGTGGAACACAAAACCGTGGAAGAAATCTGGTTGTGTACAGCCGGGAAAGGTGAAATTTGGAGATCTCAGAACGGTGTTGAGGAGATTCTCAATATGAGCCCGGGAATTTCCCTGACGATACCTCTTAATACTAAATTTCAATTCCGTAATGTTTACTCTGAGCCATTGAAAATAGTTATTTCAACAATGCCGCCATGGCCAGGGGATTCAGAGACCCGTGTGGTCCAGGGCCCATGGAACCCAAATAATACCCTTAATGAATCGGATATGGAGACAACGAGATGAAAAATTACGATATTGTAATTTCAGGGGGACGAATAATAGATCCCGATTCTGGAATGGATTCAGTGGGAAACTTGGCCATTTCAAATGGGAAAATCGCCGAAATCAGTCTCTCTGAACTTTCAGCCGAAGAAACCATCGACGCTGCGGGAAACGTAGTGTGTCCTGGATTTATAGATCTTCACTGTCATCCACAAGACACAGAGATATTTGAAGTCCAAGCGCGAGATGGAGTTACAACAACTCTAGAGTTGGAAGTAGGTACAGGAGATATATCTGAATTTTATTCTCGATGGAAGGGAAATGCAGCCGTAAATTACGGAGCAAGCATCGGCCACATACCCGTGCGCATGAAAGTGATGGATGACCCCGGAACCTTCTTGCCATCAGGAGATGCGGGAAGAAGAGAAGCGACAGACCGGGAAATACAAGAAATGAAAACCCTTATAAGAGAAGGGTTGGATCTAGGGGCGCTAGCGGTGGGATTCGGCCTTGACTACACCAGAGGCGCAACCAGATGGGAAGTAATAGAAATGTTTAAGGTTGCCGCAGAATACGAGGCCTCCTGCCATGTTCATTTGAGAGGCAAAGGACACAAAGAGCCGTCCAACTCAATAGAGGCATTGGAAGAAGTTTTGGCGGTAGCTGCTATAACAGGAGCCCCGCTACATGTGGTGCATCTTAATAGCACTGGTATGAGAGCTGTACCACAGCTCCTGGAAATGATTTCTGGAGCTAGAGAAAGGGGTCTTGATGTAACCACGGAGTGTTACCCGTACACAGCAGGAATGACGAAGATAGAGTCGGCATTGTTTGACGAAGGTTGGCAAGATCACTACGGGATAGATTACGAACAACTCATGAGACCAGATACTGGGGAATATTTAAATGCAACTTCATTTGCAAAATACAGAGAAGAGGGTGGATGGGTAATAGCATTCTCTACCCCGGAAGTTTCGATGAGCGCTGCGGTACAAAGTCCCTTAACGATAATAGCGACGGACAGCATTATAGAAAATGGCAAAGGACACCCCAGAACTGCGGGATCCTACACTAAGGTTCTCGGAGACTACGTGCGTACCAAAGGTGAACTCGAATTATCTGAGGCGATATCAAAGATGACCATTATGCCAGCCCGACGTTTAGAAAATCGTGCACCCGATTTTCGGCAAAAAGGAAGAGTTAAAGTGGGAGCCGATGCAGACTTGGCAGTTTTCAATCCCGATACAGTGATAGATCAATCCACCTATACGGACCCCACCAAGCCACCCATTGGAATGAACCATGTGATTGTAAATGGAATTCCCGTCGTAGCAAACGGGAGACTGGAACCCGGGGCATATCCCGGAAAAGGCATATATGCAAAACTCAAAGGAGAATGAAATGGCCGTTTATTCAATAAGCAGCATAACAGTGAAAAACTGGGACATATACAAAGAATATATGGAAAAAGTCCCGGCAATAATCGAAAAACATGGGGGTAAATATCTGGTAAGGGGAGGAGATATACTTTCTGACGATACATCATGGGGTCCCCAGCGCATCGTAATACTGGAGTTCCCAAACATAGAACAGATGAAAGCTTTCAGAGATTCAGAAGAATACAAACCTGTGGCAGCATTACGCCATAAAGCAGCTGACTCCGAAGGATTCGTAGTTATGGGACATGATCAATAGGGCTAAGACTATTACGGAGCTTTCAGGAAATTTCAGGGACTGTAAGGTCAAATATAAGATCGTAGTCTGAAAAAGAAACTGTTACGACCACTTCCGCTTCTCCCAAACCAGAAAGTCCAGGAAGCCCTAAGGTCTCCGAGGCAAACAACCCTCCTTCAATTATTGTGAATTGTGCATCAATGTGAGCAATTCTCAGGTCATTTTCGTCAACGATGATGGAAATATTGACATTAGCTACTTCATAGAAATGAGCGTCCTCCCCACCGCCCAAAAGACCAATTGTCGTTAGGTCCGCAACCTTTTGCGAGACAGACAGTTTCAGATCACCACCAGAACTTACTTCCTGAACCTCATATGGCAAGGATAAGATTTGTGCGCCTTCACCCCGCCAAAACATAGGAGAAATAAGACCAACCGCAAAATTAGAATTTTCTAGCCAATCATCTGAAACCGGATCTTTTATAAGTATCCGATTATCGTTTTGAAAAGTCTCAAATGAAAAAGACANCCCCATCAGGCTCGTGGCAAATAATGCTATCGAATTATTGTTTTCTACNATGCCAGCAGCCTCTAGAGGAACAGAGATTTTAATCCCNCCAGCNTCCAGATGAGCAGCTCCCTCCAAAAGGTACCGATATGAAGTTACGTTACCCATTGATTCAATAGTTCCCTCCAGCACATCGTCAACCTCCAATTCAAACTTGGAGGGCATAATGATTGGTGTTGGAGTAAATGTAGGAATCAACGTTGGAGTGGGTGTTGGACTGGGAGTAGGTGTGAATGTAGGGGTCGGAGTGGGTATTGACGTGCGGGTGGGCTCCGGTCTTGGAGTTGATGTTGGATCCCACTTCTGAAGATATATTGGAGGTAATTCTTCAGATTTGTCCTCCTTGTCCCGATCACACGCTAACCCCACACCAAACGTAAGGACCACCAATATTAGGAGAAATACTTTCATAGCCTTTATTAAATCATGACTTTTGACCCAGCAAGTCATTTTCTACCAAAAAAATCACAAACCAGCTATTTAAGTACCTCTGGATTGAGGCAGGCAGGCATGGGTTTGCCGTTTAGATGAGCGATGATGTTGTCGGCAGCCATTAGGCCCATACGCCTTAGTGTAGCCGCACTAGCGCTCGCTATATGGGGAGTAATTAGCACATTTTCCATATGGACCAACGGATCTTTTGAATCTATGGGTTCAGGAGCTGTAACGTCGAGTGCTGCTCCAGCAATATCCCCATTGATGAGGGCGGTACGTAGAGCGTCAGAATCCACAGTACCTCCTCTCGACGTATTAATGAGATAGGCTTCTTTTTTCATAAGAGATAACTCCTCCGCACCAATCAGGTTCTGAGTTTCAGGCCCGAGTGGGACATGAACAGAAACATAGTCGGAAGTAGACAAAAGATCATTTAACCGGGGAGTCCATTGCAATCCATATTTGGCCTCTTCCTCAGGTTTTCGATTCCTCGAATAATACAAAATATCCATGTCAAAACCACTCGCTCTCTTTGCTACAGCCGTACCAATGAGGCCCAATCCGATCAACCCTAGGGTCTTTCCATAGACGTCAAGCCCCAAATATGGAGTCTGATCGAATATTTTCCAGTCTCCCGCTATCACTTTGCGATTCGAACGGGTCACTTGCCTGGCAAGCGAGAGCATTAATCCAAAAGTAAAGTCAGCACATGACTCGTGCAAAATACCAGGTGTGTTTCCTACAACAACACCATTTGCGGTGGCAGCTGTAACATCGATATTGTCGACCCCAATTGCTCTCGTTCCTACAACTTGAAGCCTATCTGCATTTGCAAACACTTCAGCATCCATTAGGTCATTAGACTCAATCATCATCCCATCAAACTCTCGCACTTTCTCCATGATGACCTCTTTTGGTGCTGGTGCAGGGTCCTCCCAAACTTCAATTTCAAAATTCTGGCTGAGTTTTTCAATGGCGTCAGGTACGATTATCCTGCTTATATAGACTTTTTTTGCTGACATACTTTGCCTTCCATTTTGATATCTGTTACTAAATCATCACTATAAGGGCCAAAATTATACCAACCGGGTATAGAATTGGTCGCTAGTGAAATCTTTACAAACCCCAAATCCCATCAACGATCCAACCAATACCTCCAAAGATCAACCTATTTATCAATGGGTTATGCTGGCAGGTGTATGGCTGGCATATTTCTCTTTCGGTGTGGTGCAGGGTGGAATACCTCCGCTCGTGACTCCTGTGAGTCAAGATCTTGGTTTAAGCAGATCTGCGATGGGCACAGTTCTAGGTGCCTGGCCCTTCGTTTATATCATAGTCGCCATACCGGCTGGAGCTCTGATAGACCGATTCAGCCTAAGATTGACAATAGCATCCGGAGTGGCACTGATAGCGTTGTCAGGCCTTCTAAGGTCGATTGCCACCGATTATCCCACCATGTTAATTGCAGTGATGGTATTTGGGATTGGGGGACCCTTTATCTCCATAGGAGCCCCGAAACTGATAAGCATTTGGTTTAATGCTCATCAACGTGGTCGTGCAATGGGCATTTACCTTACTGCTCCAGCCCTTGGAAGAATACTAGTTTTATCCACTTCCAATAGCATACTAATGCCCATGTTCGGATACAGCTGGCGATGGACCCTTTCAGTATTTTCAGGAGTAGCGCTGGCAACTGCGATCGTGTGGTTAATCCTAGCAAAAGAACATCCGTCGAGAGAGAATGACGGGCAAAGCAAGGACCTATGGGAAAGCATGAAAGTCTTTCCAGAACTGCTGAATATCCCCCTAATAAAAATCACGCTCCTGATAGTTCTAGGTATGTTTTTATTCAACCACGGTACTAATAACTGGATGCCAGCAATACTTACGGACAAAGGAATTTCCCTTTCCCGTGCAGGAGCTCTAGCGGCTATTCCAGTGGCCATGGGAGCACTTGGAGCGGTAGTGGTCCCCCAGATAGTTAAACCAAATCACAGGAGAAAAATTCTAGTTATCGGCTTCTTGGTCACGGCCTGTACGTCTGGAGCCCTCATTATTTTAAGCAGTGGCCCGCTCCTATGGATAGATCTCGCGTTGCAAGGTCTGGCATCCCGGGGAATCATGCCAATCATCATGCTTATTCTGATAGATGCAGCTGGATCTAAGAAAACTGGAGCAGCTGGAGGACTTTATTTCACATCTGGTGAAATAGGGGGAGTACTAGGTCCGGTACTACTGGGAATATCATCCGACTTATTGGGTGGGTTCAATAGTGGGCTATTAGTGCTCGCAGCCATGTGC
>NZSI01000045.1 GCA_002696685.1 Chloroflexota bacterium
AAATTTGGCAGGTCGAACGGATAGCAACTATAGATTGGGACGTTCATCACGGTAACGGAACCCAGCAGGCGTTTTACGATGATCCAAACGTGCTGACAATTTCCATTCATCAGGACGGATTGTTTCCGGCAGACTCAGGCAAGGTTAATGAGAGGGGAATCAAGGAGGGGGAAAACTTCAATATCAACATTCCTCTACCCGCAGGCTCTGGACACGGCGCATACTCAGCAGCAATAGAACGGATCGTGACACCCGTCGTAAAGTCTTTCAAACCTCAGTTAATACTTGTGCCCTGCGGATTCGATGCAAGCGTGTATGACCCATTGGGACGAATGTTACTGACGTCGGAATCTTACGGAGAACTTACTAAAATGCTTCTGGCTCTTGCTAATGATATCTGTGAGGGCAAAATTGTGTTCTCTCACGAAGGTGGCTATTCGAAGAGATATGTGCCATTTTGTGGTCTTGCCACGATCGAGGCACTCAGCGGTATACGTACTGCAATAACCGACGGCGGAAGCCGTGACGATTTACCCGGACAAGAATTAGCACCTCATCAAGAAGTTCTTATTGATGAGATTGCTGAACATGTAAAACACGCATTTTTGCATAACTCTAGACGGCTCATTTAGCGAATTAATGAGAAATAGTCTGAGCGGCCACATACTCATGTAAAGACACCACCCCACTCCAAACAATTCCCTTCTGCTGACATGGACTAATACTAGATAGAAAATGTGACGTCCAATTACCTTATAAAGCGAACTGGCAGGCACTATTCATCAGCAAAAAATACAAAACGGAATTCCTAGGCCAATCTTTTAACCCGAGTGTCGTGGGTTCGAGTCCCACCCGATTCACCACCATGTTCCGTGACTCGATGGGTGCATTTTGAGTAGCTAAGCAGGGGTATTTCATTCCCGCAAGAAGTGTGACCTACCCAAAATCGTGGTCATGCTCCGTCAGTTAAAGAAAATGATTGTGTTCTATCGGTTAGATGACGCGAACCTATTTGGTGTTCTAAACCAAGAATATTCTCACGATCATACTGAGTCCATGAAGCGGTGAGAGANAGAAGGCTTCCGATTTGATCAGGTCTCCAAGACCCATCTAAAGACACTTGTAATAATCTCCAATACCAAATAACACATCTGACACTAAGAGGATCTTCTAGTCTTTTCAAAAGCGGTATCGCACTAAGCAAACTGTGGGAAGCTGTCCAAGGCATCCCATAAATTTCCATCCTATACCAATCAAACNCTCCATCTTTTAAGCGCTCCGACTCTGGTATTTTGTCAAAGGTCGAAATCCATCTTTCAATAGCGTCCAAATTAGGAGAGTTTTCATCATTTTCATTCTTAATAAATCGAATTATTTCTTTGGCAGAATGTCCAAACATTCTCATTCTGTATGCTAATAGGACTTGCTCTCTATTTTCATCTTTCATGTGCGTAACTAAAAGCCTCCGTAACCCCTTTTACAGTATATGCTGAGTTATACAGGATTATAATTGCTTTGATGACATTCAAGACGCTAGCAATCACTCTGTTTTCAGCTGCCCTCGTAACGCAGATAGTTTCCTGCACATCTGAAAGTCCCGAAGATATTAATCAAAATGTCAAAATAATGGAAATTCAAGGAACAATGGTAGCTCTCTCTGAGCAGTATCAAAACTTTAAAACTCCAACACCATTGCCTACACCAACTCACACTCCTCCTCCAACCAGCACTCCTCCTCCAACCAGCACTCCAACCAGCACTCCAACCAGCACTCCAACCAGCACTCCGACTCAAATCCCGACTCCCTTTCCAACACCCACATCAACGCCTATTTCGACATCCACACCTACAGCGACATCAACACCTACACCAACGCCCACTCCCATCCCTACTCCAACATTGTCTCCTACCAGTACACCCACATTTACTCCAACACCGACAAGCACTCCCACCGCAGCCCCCACCTCAACNCCAACACCGACAAAAACCCCGACACCCACTACTTCCCAACAACTGAGCCAAGTGAAAAACAGTGTGGTGAAAATTGAGACAGGGTTTTCGTCCGGAAGTGGGGTATTGATAGGGAACAAAGGAGAGGTCCTAACCAATTACCACGTAATTAAAGAACGTAAATACCTTGAAGTGATCTTGAATGGGGATGAAAGCAAAACAGCCACTTTGCTAGCAACCGACTCGAACAGAGACTTAGCTATTATAGATATATCCGGCGAAGGTTTTGAATATGTAATGATTGANGATAATATTACTTCTGANGTTGGAGATATTGTTTTTGCACTTGGCTATCCGCTAAGTAGTAACTACACAGTAACGTCTGGAGTCATTTCCGCGTTTACAAACAGGGTTCCCAGTATAAACCGCTACTCCCCATATAAGAATGAGTATAGCTTTGTCCAAACTGACGCACCCCTAAACCCAGGAAACAGTGGCGGGCCCCTTATAGATCAGAAAGGAAGATTAGTGGGTATAAATACGTCTAGAATCGAGGATCATAACAACAGAATCGTGGTGGGAATTGGATTTGCTCTGATGATCAACAAAGAACAATTAGCCGACCTACTTAATCGATGTAGATGCCTTGCCGAAATAAAATGATCCCTTCCGATTATTGTAGAGTAAATGNTATTAACAAAGATTGGAGTGAGCATCAATGGTTTGGGAAAGTGAAATAAACGAACTTAATGACCGCCTCGATATGGTAAAAAAAATGGGAGGCGAAGAAGGTATACGCCGTCAACATGAGAACGGTAAACTCACGGTTCGGGAAAGAATCAGCAAAATCGCCGACCCTGGTTCATTTAATGAACATTCCGCCCTGGCTGGAAGTGCCTTTTATGAAAAAAATGCGCTAAGAGACCTCAAGCCGTATCCAAGGGTGATAGGAAGTGCAAAAATCGACGGCAAGAGAGTGATCCTTGACGGGGGTGATTTCACAGTAAGAGGAGGAGCTGGGGAACGCGGTCATGGTAGTAAGCCAAGTTCACTGAAATACGCCACACAATGGCGCCTTCCGTTGATCAGATTACTAGATGCTGTGGGAGGCAGTGTCAGAACATTTGAACAACTCGGAAGAACCTACCTCCCAGACGGTCCTGGCACATCAATGGCCGTCGATCTATTAAATCAAGTCCCGGTAGTTTCAGCAGTGATGGGTTCGGTCGCTGGATTGCCAGCAATAGAAGCATGTCTCTGCCACTTTAACGTCATGGTTAAGGGCTCCAGCCAAGTTTTTGCTGGAGGGCCTCCTGTGGTTAAAGCTGCCCTTGGGTATGACATTACCAAGGAAGAGTTAGGAGACCACAGAAGTCAAGTATTTAAATCGGGAGTTATAGACAATCTCGCTGACAGTGAGGAAGAAGCTTTTGAGATGATAAAAACGTTTCTAAGCTTTATGCCATCCAGTGTTTGGAAAAAACCTGAACGAATAGATACTGAAGACAATCCAGATAGAAGAGATGAGGAACTTTTATCCTCAATCCCTAGAGATCCAAGAAAGCGATATGATCCTTATTCAATTTTAGAACATGTTCTTGACGTGAATTCGTTTTTTGAAATTGCTCCTTTCTACGGCAGTTCCCGCATAACTGGACTAGCACGAGCTAACGGATATCCCATTGGTGTAACAATTAATAACCCTAATAGACTGGGAGGGTCCACAGATGGTGCGGCTGGTGAAAAAGTAATGCGGTTATGGAGATTATGCGATACGTTTCATATTCCAGTGGTGTCTTTTGTGGATGAACCAGGTTTTATGGTTGGTATGGATGCTCAAAATCAAGGAATAGTTAGGGCNGGGGCCCGGATGGTAGTACAGCAATGTAGGAGCCAAAGTCCCTGGATTAGTTTCTACATGAAGCAAGCCTACGGGGTCGCAGGACAAACCCACCATAGAGCTACTGGCATGTACCATCGATATGCTTGGCCCTCTGGGAAATGGGGTTCTATGCATATTGAGGGAGGTGTTTCGGCGGCCTACAGAAGAGATATTGCATCATCCGACAACCCGGAAAAGAAGAGACAGGAAATTGAAGATCATCTTAACTCTCTGGGGTCACCTTTCCGCACGGCAGAAGCTACAGGGGGTGAAAGTAACAGTCACGGCATCGATATAATAGACCCGAGAGATACTCGGCCTCTTCTTTGCGACTTCGTCGAGATGGCTCAAGACATGTTGGATACCCAACTTGGACTTCCTTTGTACCCCTATACGCCGTAACAAAATACTTATTTGTTGAACACCTATTTATGCTTGAGCGATAGATTAGGGCTTTATATAAACACGGAGAAGACGAAAAATGGGATTTAGATGTGGAATTGTAGGTCTGCCTAACGTAGGTAAATCTACCTTATTTAATGCACTTACACAGACTGCCCAAGCACAAGCGGAAAATTACCCATTTTGCACAATAGAACCAAATATTGGTGAGGTCACCGTACCNGACGAGAGNCTCGACAATCTGGCAGAAACAGCTAAATCGGCTNCCAAAATCCCTACTCGCATGACATTTGTAGACATTGCAGGTCTTGTAGAAGGAGCATCGAAGGGAGAAGGCCTAGGCAATAAATTCCTAGCCAACATCCGCGAGATGGATGCAGTAGCCTACGTTCTTCGCTGTTTCGACAATGACGACATATCGCATGTGAATGGGAAAATNGATCCTGTATCNGACTCTCAGACGGTAGAAACGGAACTTATGATGGCAGATATGGAAAGTCTGGAGAGAAGGTTACCAACTTTGGAGAAAAAATCTCGGGGAGGAGATAAAGAATCCCAGGAAATGCTTCCGGTAGTGAAGGATATATTAGCACTTCTAGAAGAAGGCCAACCTGCAAGGTCTCTCCAAATTGCAGCTGACCAAGTACGCACATTACGAGGTTTACAACTGCTCACCTCTAAGCCTGTTTTATATGTTTGTAATGTCGACGAAGATGCAGCTTCAGAAGGAAATAATTACTCACGTGCAATAGAGGAATTAGCGGGATCAGAAGGAGCGTCTTCCATTGTCATATCAGCCGAAATAGAATCTGAACTGTCACAATTAGGAAACTCAGANAGAAAGGAATATATGCTTGANTTGGGTGTGAAAGAAGCTGGATTAGACAGAATGATAAGTTCCGGATACGAACTATTAGATCTCATGACCTACTTCACAGCCGGACCAAANGAATCGAGAGCATGGACTATCCCAAATGGGTCCACCGCCCCGGAAGCCGCCGGAGTCATCCATACAGATTTTGAAAAGGGGTTTATCAGAGCAGAGGTTATTCCATACCAAGAATACGTCAGCCTAGGTGGGGAGTTAAAATGTAAGGAAGCAGGCAAAATGAGAGTCGAGGGAAAAGACTACATTGTGAAAGACGGGGACNTTATATATTTTCGTTTTAATGTGTGAGAGATTGAGTTTAGCTNGATCGCTTTTTATTTCGCTCATATCTGTATCTATCTGAACCAGAGAGTATCTTCTTGCGTAACCTTAGGTTATCAGGTGTTATCTCAATAAATTCATCTTCAGAAATAATATCCAGGGCCTCTTCCAGACTAAACTGAAGAGGTCGAATAAGTTGCGTGGCGATATCTGCAGTGGATGATCGTACGTTCGTAAGTTTCTTTTCCTTACAAACATTTACCACAAGATCGGAAGGTCGAGAATGAATCCCCACAATCATCCCTTCATATACTTTGATGTTGGCTCCTATTATCGTCTTCCCTCTTTCTTGCGCATTAACCAANCCATATGTGACCGATTCACCAGGCTCAGATGCAACCAAAAATCCATGAGTCGCACTCCTTATCTCACCCTTTAGTGGCTCGTACCTGGAAAAAGTGCTGTTCATAATGCCGTCACCACGAGTAGCGTTTTGAAAAAATGATCGAAATCCTATGAGTCCTCGTGTAGGAATTGAAAAATTCATTCGAATTTGGTCAGTATTGTTGTTAGATACATGCTCTAATACCCCTAGNCGACGAGTTAAATCATCTGTGATGACGCCATAATAATCTTTGTGNGTTTCGACAGACAGGGCCTCAAAAGGTTCAAACTTCTTACCCTCTATAATCCGTATGATTGGTTGAGCCTGTGATACTTGGAATTCATATCCTTCACGTCTCATAGTCTCTGCGAGAATAGACAGATGTAGTTCACCTCTGCCACTGACTTGAAACTGATCTGGATCATCGGTCTTTTCAATCTTCAAACCTACATCTGTGCGGAGTTCATCGTTAAGTCTCCTGGATAATTCGCGAGAGGTACAAAACTTACCCTCTCTACCCACAAGAGGAGAGGTATTTGTACCGAAGGTCATCTTTACCGTGGGTTCTTCAATTTTGATCCTCGGCAAAGCCTCTGGGAGAGATGATTCAGAAATAGTGTCTCCTATCGATACTCCTTGTAAGCCAGTTATTGCAACTATGTCGCCAGCTTCCGCCTCTACCACCTTCTGTTTTGCCATACCTTCAAATACAAAAACAGATTCAACTATGTGATTCGAAGAAACTTCATTAGCCTGCATTAGAGTCACTTTACTCTTCTGTTTTGCTACACCACGTGAAATCTTACCTACAGCGATCTGCCCTGCATAATCATCGTAATCCAGGGCTGTAACTAAAATTTGAAGCGGCTCACTGGTGATGCCTGAGGGAGGTGGAACCTTCTCCAAAATAGCATCCAACACGGGTTTAATATCCCCCGGAACATCGTTGAGTGAATTCAAGGCATATCCGTCTCTGGCTGAAGCAAAAAGCACCGGGTAATCTAATTGACCCTCGTCACGAGCAAGTTCAAGAAAAAGATCCTCTACCTCCTTAAGTACCTCGTCGATTCTTCGTTCTTCCCTATCAATTTTATTTATTAGAACAATTGGAACAAGGCCGTAATCCATCGCCTGCTTCAAAACATACCTGGTCTGCGGCATTGGCCCATCAACAGCATCAACAAGCAAAATACAACCGTCAGCCATGTTCATCACACGCTCCACTTCCCCACTAAAATCTGCGTGCCCCGGCGTATCTATAAGGTTTATTTTGACGCTTTTATATTTAATCGAGACGTTCTTCGCAAGAATAGTTATTCCTTTCTCACGTTCCAGTGGGTTACTATCCATGATAAGTTCCCCTGGGTCCTCTCGATCNCTGAATGTATTGCTTTGTTTCAAAAAAGCGTCAACCAGAGTGGTTTTGCCATGATCAACATGAGCAATGATTGTTATGTTCCTNACATTATCTGTAAAAGGCATAGGAAAAACTTTCAATAAATTCAATAACTGTTTGGTATACCCTTTAATTCTCTCATAGCAATTGATCTTTTTCAGTTAATTGNTGATTATTGTCTGAAAGAACTTAAATTTATTGATATCGTCCAAACTCTAAAAAGAATCTATTTTTCAGACGAAGGTTTGTACAAAAATAAGGGGAATAACATGGCTGAATATTTACCCAGCCCTACAGGTTGGGTGGCAGAGCAGGTTGAATTATATGAATCAAGCAACGGAAAGNAAGGAACAACTTTACGTGAGACCGGGTTGCCAGTAATTATCGTCACTCACATCGGTAAAAACACAAAGTCCGTTCGAAAGACTCCTCTCATGAAAGTGGTGGATGGAAACAACTATATTTTGGTGGCGTCTCAGGGGGGAGCTCCCAAGCATCCGGTCTGGTACCACAACCTTAAAGCAAACCCTAACGTTGAAATAAGGGATGGCGACAGACTTTACGATATGACAGTAAGAGAGGTATCAGATCTAGAAGAAAGAACCAGGCTGTGGAAAATAGCAGTTGATGCCTACTC
Organism: Chloroflexota bacterium; assembly: GCA_002696685.1. The sequence goes on from NZSI01000045.1 coordinate 7,803, forward strand.
TCCCTACCATGAATATCAGGAAAAAACAGAACGGATTATACCGGTCTTCATTTCGGAGCCAGTGCAGTAGCTNAGTGANTTCGTAAATTCATGNGAACTCACTCAGAAGNAAAATCTTTCTCATTTATAACTGAAAATCNAAANCCACGTGGTAGTTTAAATTCCTCTTTCGCTCATTCCCAGGGGCAAATAAGGATGCTTATCCAACAACTCATTATCCAATGAAATCCCAAGGCCAGGNCCTTCGGGTAGGTCCACATAACCATCTTTTTGACGAGGCAAACCCTGAACAACCTGGAAATAGTGAGGCTCGTAAAATTCAGCGTGATATTCCTGAATTAAAAAATTGGGCATAGAAGTGTCTAAATGAAAGCTTGCCACTGTGCCGACGGCCGAATTTGTATTGTGCGGTGCCATCATTACATGCTGAGCCTCAGCCATTGCTCCAATNTTGTGAAGTTCTGTTATACCTCCCGCATTACAAATATCAGGCTGTAAGATGTCGACGGCTTCATTTCTCACAAGATCAAAAAATGGGAATTTTAGATATAGCCTTTCACCGGTTGCTACAGGAATGTTTATTCGATCNCGAACCTGCCTCATTTCGTTAGTGTTCTCTTGAGATACAGGTTCTTCGTACCAGAAAGGCCTGTATTGTTCCATTCGCTTAGCCAAACCCACAGCCGTGTATACATTGAACCTAGCATGGACTTCAATAAGTATGTCCACGTTCGGCCCTACAGCCTCTCTGACAGCGGCAACTCTATCAACGGAAAGCTGAGCCTCTTCAGTTGAAATAGTTGTATAGGCAATCTTTCCAAATGGATCAAATTTCATAGCCGTATAACCCATGTCAACAACCTTTTTGGCCTCCTCCGCTATAACCTCGGGGGAAGCAGGATTCGTATACCAACCGTTTGCATAAACTCTTAATTTGTCTCTAAAAGGTCCTCCTAGCAACTGATAAACAGGCACCCCAAGTATCTTACCTCTCAGATCCCACAAGGCGATGTCTATCCCTGATAACACGGTTGAGTAGAGACGACCTCCCCTGCCTAANTTATCCTGATGCAAGCGTGTCCAATGTACCTGTCCTGCCAAAGGATCCTTGCCTACGAGATAATTTTCCGACCATTCTTGAATCACAGCTTCTACTATGGGATCCGAACTCAACATAGAAGACTCTCCGATCCCCTCNATACCTTCATCAGTTTGGATTCTCACAATGAGCCAATTTCTTTTTGCATTACTATGTCTGGAAGAAAATATGTTGGTTTTGATTCCTGTGATTTTCATGTAAATCTATCCTTAATGTTAAACAAAGTTGAAGCCCTTAGAATTATAAGGATCAAGGTGTGATAAGGATATCGTAGTACATGACATGCCAACCGAAATGAATGCTAGTATTTACCTCCATTGAATCTTTGGGGACCCCTAATAATTTTTATACGCTAGGTGGAAACATAATGGAATATATAAAAACAGAAAAACGTGGAGAAATATTCATAGTNCAGATCAACAGACCTGAACGACTGAATGCNCTTGGCTATCAGATAAGAACGGAACTAGCAGAAGCTTGGAGTGAGTTTAGAGAATCAAGCGATCTCGAAGTAGGTATATTCACCGGAACAGGAAGGGCTTTTTGTGCCGGGGAGGACATGAAAGAATCATTGGAATTAGGGATAGTTGGAGGAAAAAGACCAACAANAGAGGACCCTCTCATGAGCGGGGTCCTTGAGAAACCTGTCATATGTGCGGTTAATGGATATGCAATGGGTGGAGGGTTCATGCTGGTTGAAGCGACTGATTTGAGAATCGCCACTCCAGAAGCAATTTTCGAGGTATCTGAAGCAAAAAGATGGCTTCTCGGTGGGTACAATCATGGATACTTTGCNTCTGTCTCGCATCCTGTAGCAACTGAAATGGCGCTCGGATTCCGATTTACAGCACAAAGGTTTTATGAGATAGGATTTCTTAACCGTGTAGTGGAATCTGATAATTTAATTCCTACAGCTATTGAGATGGGTGAACACATGCTCTCCCTGCCTCCAGCATCTAGAGTAAATACGATTCAAATGATGCGAGAAATGAGACCCGGCATAAGTCCTGATTTACAGAAGCTTGCAGATGCGCTAAAGAATCATGGCGACGATAACGACCTGATCGAATCACGAAGAGCTTTCGCGGAAAAGAGAAAACCGAATTTCTCAGGTTGGAAAAATCCAGAAGATAGATATGACCCGCCCACGCTGAATTCAATCGTCCAATAGTTTCCTCCAATCTGGGTATGACTATCAAATTTAAACCTAGGGGTTAAAGATGAGAGAAAATAAACTAGTCATTCTAATTTCTAGAAATTTGATGTTTTTGCCAAGAATTGAGGCGGCNGCAGGGTCAAAAATGAAGGTGCGCAGATTAACCGANGTTGCTCAAATTGATCAGTTTACTCAAAATTTCAACATTTCAAATATTCTGGTAGATCTTGAAGAAAACGATACCTTTTGGAAACCATTACTTTCAAAGGTAAAACGTATGGTAGGGGAAAAAGTTAATATTGCAGCCTACGGACCCCACGAAGATGAAGCATCTATGTCTGAAGCCCGTGCGCTTGGNTGCGACCCGGTACTCGCCAAAGGTGTCTTCGTAAGGCAACTCAAAAACATTTTGTTTCCAAAGGATAATTAAAGTATCCGATCAACTGGCTTATTAACCCAGGAGCTCATCTCGTGGGGCATTGTCACCAGGTCTGCCTTACAAACATAATTGGAATTAAGTTGACTAACTGAAGTTACCCCCATCAATCCCATAGCTACTTTCATTTCTTCCTCGAGAATTTCTAACATCCGGTATACACCAGCAGCACCGCCCGCAGCCAGCGCCCAACCCTGCATTTTTCCTATCGCAACTGCTGTGGCCCCCAAAGATATAGCCTTCAGTACATCACTCCCTCTCTGAACACCCCCATCCAATACAATCTCAGCTTTACCGTCAACAACCTCCGCAATCTCTGGAAGCATTTCCATTGTCCCCTGTCCATGATCCAGCTGGCGGCCTCCGTGATTGGAAATCCAAATCACATTCACTCCATGTTCAATGGCTATCGCCGCATCCTCTGCCGTTGCTATTCCTTTCAACATAAATGGTAGGCCAGCCTCTGNTTTTATCTTATCGACGGTGTCCCAGGTAACCGCAGATGCCCAGTTATAACCTCCCATATCCCTTCTCGATCTGGGGTTCCAACCACTTAATAAGGGTCTCTCTCTGCGACTGTAGTTTGCAGTATCAACTGTTATACAGAACCCTTTATATCCAGCCGACTTGACACGTGCAATCATATCTTTAGTCCAGTCCCAGTCACCATGAACATACAGTTGGTATGACTTGGCAAAATCTGAAGAAGCCATAGTTTCCTCTAGGCTTGGTAAAGTGACAGAACTAAGAACGTGCATAGTCCCAAAATTTCCTGCGGCTTCCGAAACTTCAGCCCCACCTCCTGGATTGAAAGTTTGTAGTGACCCTATAGGCGCTAATAGGACAGGTATCCTTATATCTTGACCAATAAAGTTTGTACTGGCGTCAACCTCTGATACATCTACCAACACTCGCGGGCGAAAAGCTATTTTGTCAAAAGCAAGTCTATTTCTTCTTTGGGTAGTCTCCGACTCNGATGCTCCAGCCAAATAATCCCAAGGCCCTTGAGGCAGATTCTGCCTGGCGCGCTGAATAAACTGTTCATTTGTCACATAGGTTGAGAAATTGTCAGCCAATTTAGTCCTCCACTGCTAGTTAGGTTACGATAATACATAATAAACTTGATGTACATTCAATTAATATCTTAGGCTACTATAGTCGAGTGTGAAATTGGAGGATTTATTCCGTGAGAATCTGTTCATTGCTACCGAGTACCACAGAGATAGTTTGTGCTTTAGGAATGTCAGCCAGTCTCGTAGGAAAAACCCATGAATGTGACTATCCTCCTGAAGTCAATCATGTACCAGTGGTTACAAAAAGCCTGATCGACCATTCTGAAAGTACTTCATCCGAAATCGACAGACACATTTCTGAAGCGATGCATCGTGGATCAGGAATTTACGCTATTGACGACTTAGTTCTTGGGAAAATCAATCCAGATCTTATACTCACGCAGGAACTTTGCGAGGTGTGCGCAGTATCCTATTCCCAAGTAGAAACTAGTGTACGAAAATTGGAAGCAGACATTGATGTAATCTCACTCGAGCCCACCACTCTGGGAGGGATACTCGAAACAATAGTTGAGATAGGCGACGCCACAGGATCACCTCTCAAAGCTAGGGAACTCTCCAATTCGTTACAGAAAAGAATCGATCATGTCAGAGAAATGACATCTTCAAGCTCTTTCAATCCAAAGGTACTTTCGTTGGAATGGTTAGATCCCCCTTTTTGTGGAGGCCATTGGATACCTGAGATGATTGGCTATTCCGGAGGAGTAGACGCAGTCAGCTTAAATGGGTCGCCGTCTAAAGAAATTAAATGGGAAGAAGCGGTAACGGCTTCTCCAGACTTAGTGATACTTATGGTATGCGGATTTGATCTTGAGAAAACAGCCACAGAATTTCTCAGGCTGGCAAAGGATCAAAGTTGGGGTGCTGAGTTCTGGGGGAACTTTAAAGGGGATACGTACGTTGTCGATGGATCATCTTATTTCAGCAGACCTGGACCAAGAATAGTTGATGGATTAGAGATACTTGCAGAAATAATCCAACCTAAAATATTTCCACGCACCAGATCAAACTCGGAGTGGACCAAAATCCTCTAAGTAACCTTCTTGTAAGCTGCCCCTAATCTTGAGACGCCTTCTTTTATCTCAGCTTCTTCATACAAAGTAAATGTAAGTCTAAGATACCTTGCAAACTTGCCGGATTCTGAAAAAGCGTTCCCCGGGCGATATGATACGCCTTGGTCCTCACATTCTGATAAGAATTTTTGGGTATCAAAGCCCTCAGGAAACTGAATCCAGTAATAGAATCCTCCCTTTGGACACGTATAGGTGAGTGAACTGCCAAACTCCTTCAATAGTGCATCCCCCATCAACCTAGATCGATCTGAATACACCTTACGTAATAAATTCGTGTTTTTTTTCAGTAGTCCTAAATCAATCACATGTTTTATCAGAACTGACCCAAACTGGTTAAACCCTCCCCCGCTGAAAGCAAGCGCAGATGAAGTAAATTTGGCCACTGTTTCTTCCGCGGCATGTATCCAACCGGTCCTAAGACCAGGAGCCAAAATTTTTGAAAAAGAACCAAAGGAGATAACCCTGTTATATTGATCAAATGCTCGCATTGGTGGCAGAGGAGGAGCATCAAAATAAATCAGTTGATATACCTCATCGGCAAATATAAAAAAATCATATTCCTCTGCTAATACCAAGAGTTCCTCTCTCCTAGACTCAGAAAGAGAGAAACCGGTTGGATTTTGAAAAGTGGGTATTACGTATACAAACTTTGGACGCATTCCTGATTCCAACTTGTCTCTAAGATCTGACACAATCATGCCATCCTCGTCGGTTGGGACACCCACAACGTCCAGATTATGCTCTCTGAATATCTTCTCTATAACAAAGTAGGTGGGTTCCTCCACGAATACCAAATCTCCGGACTTGGCAAACAACGTGCACGCGAGGTCTAGGCCCTGTGAAGCACCCGCAGTTAGGAAAAGCTCCTGAGGATGGGTCTCGACTTGATATCCGGGTTGGTCATTAAGAAACTTAGCCAAACTCTCTAGAAAAGGTCCGTAACCCTGGCTCGCCCCATATTGAAGAGAATCTCTATCACCTTGGGAAAAAAGTCTATCGGAAGCTTTTTTTATGTCATTTAACGGGTGAAGATAAGGCGAGGGATGACCCCAACCAAGGTCAATAATACCTGGTTTTATATCAACCAATAGGGAAGGAAGAAATCTATCACTTAAGTCTGACACGGACTGATTATAATCCCTGTTTAACAAAGAAATATACGTTTTTGTGGGTACATCGAATAAGCCAATTAAAGCGATTCGATATCCACTCCATCGTCAGCGGTGTATAGAAACTCACGTGTGTCGGGTCTAATTTATAGTACCAATCTTCAAAAACCACATCCTCATACAAAATTGACGTCATAATTCCCAAAACGCCTTCGGGCTTCACAACACGGTCAAGTAGAGCAAAATCGGAGGCGGGATAAGAAAAGTGCTCAACAGTCTCCGTGCATGTGACAAAGTCGTAACTTCCTTGAAGAGCTGAAGCGTTATCTTGGAACAATGGGTCATATAAATCCATCTTGTAGCCAGATTCCCTCAGCATTTGTGCTAGGACCGGTCCTGGTCCACAACCGAAATCTAACCCAACATCACCATCTTTCAATAATGGCAATAAAGGATCTCTTAATCTTGACAGAAAAGATCTATAGTCGGAATCCATTGGATCATTGTTATGCTCAAGATATCTATCTCTTCGTTGGGATAAATTCAGATGAAAATCAGACGGAACAAATACCAGCTGGCAGTTAGTACATTGAAAAAAATCTCTAACCAAATTCACACGTGTGCTCTGATAAAAGAAAATAGGGCATTCTGTCATACAAAGGGGACAAGATTCAGTTTTCATAATTATATCTAAGCGAATAAATAGTAACGTTATCAGAGAAAACCCTGAACTAATTCCATCTACTGCTTGGTAGCGCATACGGGATTCGAACCCGTGATCTCCGCCTTGAGAGGGCGGTGTCCTAGGCCGCTAGACGAATGCGCCATGACCAAATGAGGGTTTCTATTATCTGTTTTTTGGAGTCTATTCTCAATAGTGTTACCAACCAATTCACGATATCTGTCATAGGTATTGGGGTTCCATGGACGGATTCCGTTAACCATACAACTTAAATGAACTGGTGATATTCCCAGTATCTTTGTCTGCTTTCTCAAACTCATACAAATAACCTCCCTTGTAATTCCTCTAACTCCTCGTTTAATTTCTCCTCTGTTACGGTAGGCTCCTGACCAAAGAGCGTCTCTCGCTCGTGCGTCACCAATCTATCTACAAAGCTGTGGAGTAGCTGGATTGGGCTAGTACGCCCCTTCGGTGGGCTGTCAGGTTGGAATGTCTGCATCTTCCCTAGTGAAAAAAGCCAGAACACTTCTCGTCCAGTCGGCATAGGTACATTCCGATATGAGCCGCTCCATCTCATACTTCCATTCTTTATGTGCTCTCTTCTGCTCGTAATAACTGAGTCCGCATCACCCCAATCCATGTCATATTTCTTCATATTTAGAAGACGGAAAGGTTGGTCTTTTACTGTTTCTTCTTTGGGCGCAGTTCTAAACAGATTTACCCACCGCTCTACAGTCCTTGAGGTAACAGTCACCTTGTCAGTAATCTCAACTTGACTCGTCCCTCTACTCCAAAGGTCATAGGCATAAAAGAAGTCACGCCTATTCCTTATGGTTGCTGTAATCAGTGTCATATGCTTCCTCCTTTATTTGTGTGATTACACGCTTGATTATAATATATCGGGTTATGCAATATCACGTGTTGTCATATATATAAGAAACATGTCGGGATTAGTCATATATGGTGTTGCCGTTAAGGAAAAAAACTATTTATTCAAGTGTGGCGAGGGATATGGGATATTGAGACGAGGCATTAAAAGATTAAAACAAGAAACATATATGAATAGAACTATAGCCATTTTTAAATCTTTTTTCATTTTTTCTTGGCCGCACCTTAACAACTAAATTAAGTCTGC
>NZSI01000046.1 GCA_002696685.1 Chloroflexota bacterium
GCCCGTCCATAAACCCTAATCTATTTGAAAGCAGGCATAACCTCTTCTGAAAACTGTTGGAGCTGCTCTGTAATAACAGTTTCAGGCGTCCCCATAGGATGGCTAACACTAACTCTGTCTAGTCCAGGGTAAAGCTTTTCCAGTTCTTTGAGCTGCTGAATGATCAGATCTGGAGGACCTGCCAATACACCACCGGCTGCCACTGCATCCTCTACTCTCGGCAGATCGGCGGTAGGAGCACGTGATGGATCTGACATAATTTCAATCTGTTCATCCGAAAGGGCTCTCACTAACCTTAATGGCCCGAACATCTTAAGGTTTTCCTCATAATAACCTGCCACTTCTTCCATGGCCTTTTCTTTAGTCTCAGCTATATGATAGTGAAATCCTATTGAAAGCTTCTCACCTAGTTCCAACTCTGTCCCTACACGCTGATACGCGTCCCTAAATGCATTCATGGCATTCACCATTGCTCCGCCTTCGGAGCTCCCTCCTCCAATAATTCCACTTATCCCATGCTTCGCCATGAAATCCATCCCTCTCGGAGTGGCACTCTGAATTGGCTGCCAGCATTCAACAGGCGTGTTAACCGGACGGGGAACAAGAGTTATCTCTTCTAGATCGTATCCCCTGTATTCAACTTCTGGCGGTATGACATAGTTTTCCCCTTTATGAGAAAAACTTTCATTATGAAACGCCTTAAATATGATGTCGACCTGCTCTTCAAATAAGTTCCTGTTAGCGGGCTGGTCAAGTAATGGAGAGCCAAACGACTCTACTTCCCTTGTGTGATATCCCCTGCCCACGCCAAAAACCGTCCTACCTCCTGTGAGTATATCGGCGGTAGCATAGTCTTCCGCCAACCTGAGAGGATGCCACATGGGGGCAATATTGAATCCACACCCAAGCTTTATATTGGAAGTTAAATGAGCTAAATGTACCGCGAGCATCAGCACATTGGGAAGACATTCATATCCTTCAGGCTGAAAGTGATGTTCAGCCATCCAGAACGTGTTAAATCCATTTTCATCCATGGTTTTCGCTATTTTTGATGTTTTGTCAAAAACACCAGACAGACTGTCGTTACCAAAGGCTCTATCGTTAACGGCGACTCCAGCATATCCAACGTTATCCATATCAATGTGGCCGGCGAAAAGACTATCGAATTTTGTGATCATCGTTACATCCTCAAGAAATTTATAATTGTCTTATATCGTATTTTTACCCGGAAGTCTGGGGCGAACCAGGATAAGAACCTCCCGCATTAAGCGCAGTATTACCCCCATCCATAGGTATCAATGCTCCTGTGATCCAAGAGGCTGAATCTGATGCCAGAAGAACTGACAAACCTTTAATATCATCAGGACTTCCTATTCTCCCAGCAGGAATCCCACTGAGAAAAGTATTAAGCACGTCCGGAGTTTTTTCAATCCGCTCCTGGAGACCTGGGTTTAGAACCTGAGCGGGAAGAATAGCATTCACTCTAACACCACGACTTGCCCACTCTGTGGCTAAGCTTCTAGTCATTTGAACGACTGCCCCCATCGCAGTCTGATAAGCGATCTGCCCTCTACCTAGGGATGACATACCTCCAATGGAACCAATATTTACTATCGAGCCCTTCCCTTGTTTTAGCATAATTCGTCCAGCCTCACGGCACATCAGAAAACGTCCAATCACCAAGCTTTTTAAGGATTTTTCAAAATCCTCCACCTTGAAATCTTCTGAGGAACCCATAACGGTTTTCCCTCCAGCAACATTCCCTAAAAAATCTCCCCTGCCGTATTTTTCCATCACATCCAAGAAAATTCCCGGAATAGATTCTACGTCTGAAACATCCGCAGTGAACGTATCGACATTTCTACCGATTGACCTGATATGGGAAGCAGTGTCAGAAAGTCCAGATTCATTTAAATCAATAATAGCCATGTCAGACCCAGACTCAGCCAGAGCAACGGACATTGCTCTACCCATTCCTTGAGCAGCTCCCGAAACTACCGATACTTTTCCAGACAAATCAAAAATCTGAACAGCCATTATTCCTTCCTAGACTCATCGTAATCACTCTTAGCTGTTTCTAATCCCTTTATTCTCCCCGCCAGTAAGGGCTTCATCCTTTCCTTTGCCCATTGATTTGAAGCTTCTATAGATCTTACAGATCCCTGAAACTGAGGCATAACATATCTAGCGATAAGCTCGTAGCTCTTTAACATAGTTTCTCGCGGCGCCCAATCAACTGTCTGAATAAGAAAGCCCCCAAAACCGCCACTTTCTCTAGCAAGCTGATTAATACCCTCTATACAGTCCTCTGGACTACCGACAATCCAGTACCCATGCTCAGCCATCCAGTCCACAAGATCTTCATCCGCACCATTGAATACAGGGTCCCGACCATTGGTCCCTTCAGAATATTCCCTAAGAAACTGACTTGCCCCTACCCGTACATCATCCCTTGCCTGTTGCGTAGTTTCAGCCACATGAACAGGAACTGTTAATCTCCATTCCTCCCGCCTAACTACTTTTGAATGCTCTTTGGCCGTTTCTTCGGCAATATCCCAGAGTTTGCTGTAATCAGCTCGTCCAGCAGACGGGTCACGTGGGACAGTTATTGTCAAAACAGATGCGCCGTACTTACCGGCTAGTACTACACCAGAAGGAGATTGTATTGAAGCCACCGCAATGGGCATATACGGACGTTGATAAGGTTTAATCTGGAGCAAAGCCTCGTTAAGTTCAAACCATTCGCCTTTGTACGTTATTGGATCGTCTTCAGTGAACAGACGGAGAATAATGGCAAGCGATTCCTCCATTTTCCTACGTTGAGTGGCTGGATCAATACCCATCATATAAGCGTCTGTGGGCAATGCTCCAGGCCCAACACCGAACATTATGCGACCCCGCGTCATATGGTCCAATTGGACCATTCGATTCGCCACCATGAATGGGTGATGATAAGGCAGGCTGACTACCCCAGTCCCTAATTTAATATGCCTCGTCCTCTCAGCAGCCGCTGCGATGAACAGTTCTGGGGAGGAGATAATTTCCCACCCCGCGCTATGGTGCTCCCCTATCCAGGCCTCATCATATCCAAGCTCATCGAGCCATTCGATTAGTTCCATATCTCTGTGAAAAGCTAATGTCGGGTTTTCTCCAACTCTATGAAATGGCCCTAAAAATATGCCAAAAGTCATTCTCTCAGGAAGATTCATTGTGTCTCACCTCTCATTCGGTCATAAACGTAGATCTATACAAAGAGATATCTACATTACTTCTTAGTTGTGTGTAGCACCTTTTTATAGGTAATCACGCAACAAGTAAAGTGCTGGTTTGTCAGATAGAATATCGACCTAGTCTGAAAAAACTTGGAAAGTACATATGTGGCCAAACAGTGAAAAACAAAAAAAGATCGTAGAAACTGCAAAATCTATAGCCAAAAAAATTGCTCCAACTGCCCAATATCATGACTTCAACGCAACATTTCCAGTGGAACACTTCCGTCTGATAAGGGAAAAGGGCTACCTTAAAGCGTGCGTTCCAGAGAAATATGGAGGTCTTGGCCACGGAATTACTGACATGGCGCTTTCGCAATACGAGATTGGAAAGGCTTGTGGTTCAACAGCTGTCGCCGTTGGAATGCACCATCAGGTTGTGGGCACAGAATCAGAATCAGATCAATGGCCGGAAAAAATCAGATCCATGATTTTCAACGATGTGGTTCAGTCAGGAGCAATAGCCAACAACATAGCTTCTGAACCAGAACTCGGAAGCCCCCGTGGAGGAGGCCGCCCCTCTACATCACTGACAAAGTCAAGCAACAATGAATGGATTCTCAATGGAAGAAAAACCTGGTCAACATTATCTCCAGTTCTAACATATGCCATGACACTAGCGGCAGTTGAGGACGGCAGCGGAGACGTTGCCAAAATAGTGGTGGAGATGAATTCTAGCGGTGTAAGCATCGAAGAAACCTGGAACTCAATGTCCATGAGAGCAACAGGATCTCACGACATAATATTTAACAACGTGAAAGTTTCCGAAAAAGACTTTATATCCCGTTCAAATCCCAAAAATAGAGCATCTATTTCACCGAACGGAGCAGCCTGGTTTCCCATGCTATTGAGTGGAGCAAATCTGGGAATAGCCCACTCAGCCCGGCTATATGCAATCAAATTCGCGCTGAACCGCAGACCAACGGGATCACGAGCCCCAATTTCCGATATTCCTCATATAAGAGAACAGATAGCAAAAATGGAATCTCAACTATTAAGAGCTAGAAGAAATCTTTTTTCTTGCTGTGAAGATTGGGAGAAATACCCGTATGACAGGGATGATTTATTACCCGAGATATCTATCGTAAAAGTACAAACCATAGAAGCAGCGATATCTATTACAGATCTCGCGATGAGAATAGTTGGAGCAGTTGGGCTAGACAAAGACAAACCATTGGAGAGATATTTTAGGGATGTAAGAAGTGGAATATCAAACCCGCCTATCAAAGCAAGAGCCCTTGAACAACTAGCATCTCATTTACTAAGTGCTATAGACGAAACGGCGTGAGATTCTGTGTGGAAGTCAACAGGGTTCTACTGAGTAATGTTAAAAATGGAATCGGTTCTACACACCCTACCCTCACTAACCAGTTTATCTAGATGACGTTCAACATTACTTTCCGCGGTTGGAATTAACCTCTCATCTAGGTCCGATGGATAGATCGAGGACCTAATATCACTGATTGAAAGTGCCCCTTTTTCAAGGGCCGCAAGAACTTGTCTTTCCCTACTTAGCCTGTGGTCTAGCTGCCACTGGACGAGATCTTTACCCTTCGGTGGTGGCACAACAGGACCATGGGCCGGACAAACCGTGTCATGCTCATAGGTTGTAATCAATTCCAGGGACTTCATATACGATGTGAGATCTCTGACAGAAGTCGAACTTGCGCCCAAAACCGCATCTCCAGTGAACATAACCCCGTCACATGCCAAATAGTAGCAAACGTGATCTACTTCGTGACCTGGAGTGAATATGACCTCCAGATCAACGGAACTGTCTAAATGAATTTTTTCTCTATCCTCTAAAGGAATCACCATGCTTTCGTCGCCAAGTATTCTTGAGAGTTTGCCCGCAAGATCGGGATGACACCGAACCGGACAACCCACTAAATCTTGAAGCCTGTCTAATCCCCCGGTGTGATCCCCATGTCCATGAGTAATTAAAATAGCTTCTATAGGAGGTTTCCCAAGCTGGACATAGTATTCAATAATCGATTTCGTCCACCTACGTTCGTAATCCCCAGTATCAATGATGACCATTTTTTTTTGAGGATCACCAACAAAATAGTTATTGCTACCTCCAGGATGAGAGGGAGCGCCATCGTCAATATGCATCGTATAAATGTGTTCAGATGTCTTGCTCAAAGTCTTATGTCCTACTGTCAGAATTACGGGTAATCATACAAATCGCACTGATACAGCACCCAGTCTGTCAAAAATAGCTTCGAAGAAATCTCCAAGCTCCGCTGGAACAGCTGCGACAGGGGTACCTGATATAACTATGTCTCCAGCTTTAAGTCCAATATCGAAGTCCGCCCACCTGTTAGCAAGATTAGCAACCGCCTGCGCGGGATTGCCAAGAACTGCTGCTCCAGCACCTGTTGATATAACTTCGCCATTCTCCTCAAGAACCATCCCAACCAGCCTCAAATCTAGATTATCTGTCGTGGTAAGTTTTCCACCAAGTATTACTATCGCAGCGCCAGAATTATCGGCGATATTGTCTTCAATTCTAGATATGGGAGTTTCATACCTAGAATCGGCTATCTCAAATGCAGGCATTACTCCTGCGGTTGCCGAAAGAACATTCCCCACAGTAACTCCCGGTCCCTTTAATTCATCGGATAACAGAAAAGCTATTTCTGGTTCGACTATAGGACGAAACATACTGTCTATAGATATAGAATCGCCCTCCGGAATCACCATGGAGGCAAGTAAATGCCCAAATATGGGTTCATTTATTCCAAATTTTTCCTGATTAGCCTTTGAGCTAAGACCAATTTTACCTCCCACAATCACATCGCCTTCAGCTGTCATTTTTTTTATAAGCTCTTGTTGAATACTATATGCCCCATCCACAGTCAGATCATTTATTGAAAAGGTGATTGCTGGGGTAGGAACACGTCTTTCCCTTGCACCGAAAAGACTATCGGCACTGGTAATAATGGATGGTTTATCTAACATTTATTGCCTCCAGACGACTATCTATACTATTTTCACTCAACAGGTATGGCTATTGAGACCCTAGGAATCTCACCAACTGCTCTCGTAGTATGCCCTTGGCCATCCAAGTCTTCGGCAAGCATCATATCTCCAGGCCCCAACCTGTAAACAGTTCCATCTCCCAATCCTATTTCAACCTCACCTTCAAGTGTCACCAGAAACTGTTTGCGGGGGGCAGTATGCCAATCAATAAAATTCCCCGGCTCGTGTTTCCTAAATACTAAACCAGTAGCCGGCATCTCATTGGGAGGTTTATATTCCTCCATGTGAGACTGCCCGTCAGGACCTGTAAATAATCGATAAAAAGCCATGCTGTACCTCCCTTGTTCCTTACATTAGATATAAAGCTTTACCAATTACCTAGCAGTAAGACCTCCATCCACAGGTAATTCGGCTCCGGTTATATATGAAGCCTCATTAGAGGCGAGAAATAAAACTGCATTGGCAACTTCTCCAACAAGTCCTACCCTGTTCATGGGAACATCCTCCAGCATAATTTTCCTGGTCTCAGGGTCAGCGGTACCAACTGAAGTAACCATCGGCGGCATTATTCCAGGGTGAACGGAATTAACTCTTATCCCTTTTTCCGCATACTGAACCGCTGCAGATTTTGTCATTATCCTTACCGCCCCTTTAGAAGCGTTGTACCCCATATGAACATAACTCTGTCCAACAATGCCAGATATGGAGGAAATATTTACTATTGATCCTGACCCACTCTCACACATAGCAGGGAGTACGCTCCGCATTCCTAAAAAAACACCACGTGAATTAACATTCATGAGTCGATCATATGCCTCTAAGCTCATAATATCCGGCTGATACGAACCACTTATGCCTGCATTATTTACCAGAATATCTATAGTCCCAAACTGTTTTAACACGTCCGCCACTACTACTTCCCATCTTTCTTCATCGGTTACATCAAGCTCCATGAAGATGGCGTTACCACCAGAAGATTTGATCTCATCGACAACCTCCATTCCGTCTTCTATTTTCATATCCGCCACAACAACATTAGAACCCTCAGAGGCAAATAATGCTGACTCAGCCGCCCCCATACCACTAGCACCACCGGTGACAATCGAAACTTTATTTTGCAATCTCATTTCATACTCCTCCAGAGTCAACTATTCAATCGATTGGTAGGCACCTACCTTTGAGGACTCATCAATGAAACACCTCCGTCTACAATTAACGAAATGCCAGTCACCCATCGGGATTCATCACTTGCTAAATACAAGGCAGCATTGGCTATGTCCATAGGTGAACCTTCTATCCCCATAGGTGAAGATATTCGACGCAATTCCCTGACCTCCTCAGTCATATTGACTGAAGTCATCGAGGAAAATATAGGTCCAGGCAAAATACAGTTAACCCTTACTTTGTCAGCAGCATGGTCAACAGCCATAGCCTTTGTCAGTGCTATAACAGCACCCTTAGAAACCGTGTATGGCGTGAGACCTCTAGGCCTAATAGCTGATATTGACGAAATATTAATCACTGTACCACCACCAGATGAAGCGATTTCAGGTATCGCGTATTTGCTGGCAAGCATCATCGACTTTACATTTACGTCCATTACGTGATCCCACTGTTCGGCTTCAACCTCCACGACAGTCCCTGAACCTCCTACACCAACATTGTTGTGAAGTATATTAAGATGGCCGTAAGTATTGACTGCCAACTCAACCATCTTCTGGCAATCCAATTCGTTTGACACATCCCCTACATAAAAGGAAGCTTCTCCACCTTGGTCTGAAATCTTCCTAAGTGTTCTGGATAGATTTTCCTCTTCAGAATCAACCAATAAGACCTTACACCCTTCTCGTGCAAACAATAGAGCAGTAGCTTGGCCGTTGCCGATGATCTCACCACGTGAACCTGCTCCAGTGACTACAGCTACCTTTCCAGTGAGTCTTCCTATCCCATTACTGCTCATGACCGTCACCCACTACTGGGCAATATACCCCCCGTCAATAACTAGCTCAGTACCAGTAACAAATGATGCCTCATCAGACGCCAAAAAAAGCACTCCATAGGCCACCTCAATTGCCTCTCCAGTTCTACGTAAAGGCGTTTGGGCCACATACTGGTCCCTTGATCCAGATGACGGATGATTTGATGTAGTCATCGGTGGCATGAAACCTGGGTGCACTGTGTTCACTCTCACTCCATGAGGACCATATTTGACCGCCATCGCCTTTGAAAAAATCCTGACTGCACCCTTGGAAGCATGATATGCAGGATGTCCATATTCGCCCCCTACAAATCCCATTATTGAAGAGATGTTTACGATGGAGCCACCTCCCTGTTCTTTCATAACTTCTGCAGCAGTTTTTGTGCCCAGAAAAACGCCCGTTGCGTTAATATTCATAATATTTTCCCAGGCATCCGTTGCCAGATTATCTTCAACAGAAGTGCTGCTGATTCCAGCGTTGTTTACCAAGACGTGCAAACCTCCGTACTTGGATACGGTGCTCTCGATCACAGATTTCCATTCCATTTCAGAAGTCACATCACAATGTGCGTATTCAGCACTTCCTCCCTCGGACAGTATTTCACTTACCACTTCCTCTCCAGAGTCAGCCTGTATGTCACAGGCGATAACCTGGGCTCCTTCAGAAGCTAAAAGCTTGGACTCCGCCGCTCCCATGCCGTTACTAGCCCCGGTAACAATCGCTACCTTACCTTCGAGTCTCCCATTCAAAGTCATAACACATACTCCTAGCTAAAAGGTTGAACCAGTTCTATCAAAACCTTGTCTGGGCCCTCAATGTAGGCCAATTTAGTCCCCCCAGCAATTTCAGTAATTGGCAGAACAATTCTTACCCCAGCGCTTTCAAATTTCTGTATATCTGATTCAATATCAGTGGTGTCGAAGCCAAAATGTTCAAGTCCGAGCCTATTTAGTTCTGCTGGTACTGTGTCTTCAGAGGAGCCCTCAGGTGGCGAAGAGATATTTAGTCTCACTGGTCCACCAGCGTCCATACTGACAGTAATAGTCCCAGGCATTACTTCACGTGACGACAGTATTTTGGCATTGAAAAATTCCTCATACCACTTGGCTGATTCATGTGGGTTTTTCGCCCTGATATGTACATGGTTCACTGAGTAAGTCATTGATTTTTCTCCTTCATGAGGTGGGGTTCAGCTCAATCCAGCTGAATCCTACAGACGCGTCTACTTGGATCGCAACAAAACCATAAATAGTTTTCGTGAATGGTTAGCCCATGCAATTCTGGTTCTTTCACCTTGATTTCATCCATTACAACTCCAGAATCTGGTTCAAGTTTATGAATAATACCGCTAGCTCTATCGGCACACCATAACCCTTCTCCATCCCAAGCCAGTCCATGAGGGGCAACTCCTGGAGTAGGTATAGACTTAATAATGCGTCTGGTAGATATATCAAACAAATAGTTCCTGAGAGCAGGCTTCACAGAAACCCAAACTGTACTGTTATTCATCCATTCCAGCCCATGGGGTCTTATGTAATCGGGCCCTGAATCCCGAGGGTCCACGTCATTTAGACCTGGGGGATCAAAATACTCTATCGTGCTTCCATCCTTCTCCAACCTATAGATACGCGAATTATGAGTTGATGAAACCCACAATTCTTCTCGAATCAGCGTGATACCACTAGACTTATAAGTTTCCGTCTCAACGTCTACATAAGGCTGTCCAGTTTCATAGTCCAGAAGGTATACATGATTATTACCCGCATCTATTACCCAAAGTCCTTCACCAGAGGCTTGCAGCCCATTGGGTCTGGGACCAGGGGTTGTCCACATATCTTCTATTTTGTGCACGACAATCTCCTTACCCTGCCCAATAACTCACCGGAAGGTTATACGACAAAGACATCGTAGTCACATTGGTCTCAATCAAATTTCCTCAGAGAGTGTGTAACGCCATTAGCTGGGTCCAAATCAACAATTATCGCGGAAAATTTATCCGCAAATATCCCTGCGGGAGCTCCCGAATAGAATGCGGGGACAGCTCCTTGCGAAACATCCGTATAAACATCCCAATGGCCAAGGGCGAGATAATGGCAGCTAAGGGAGGATATGTCGGAAGGAAATATTAAAGATGATCGTCCGCTTGCAGCATCTTCTTCATCGAAGTGGCCGTGAGCCAGTCCTACAAGCCACTTACTCTTGGAAACCTGTGACATTCCGCTTACAGGCTTAAACTCGGGACTATGTTCATTCATCGCCTTGCCCCAAAAATCTATTTCAGGAAAGGAGAGTACCTCACCTTCATTGTTACTAAACACATAGAGATTTGACGGGGCTTTTGAAAACAGATCACGCTTGTACAAGGAATTTTTATCCATAAGGTCATGGTTTCCAGGAAGAATAATTACAGGTATATATAAACTAGAAACCTGATTGAAAAAACTGCTGATTACAGAATCTTCGATTCGAGCATTATCAAAAACATCACCTGCGATTAGCATATAGTCGACATTGAAGGAATCAGCGGCTCTAACAGTTGCTGCAAAAGCTGTCTCAGATATCGGATGCCCATAAGGGTCACCAAGATGCGTGTCGGACGTATGCAAAATACGGATTTTATGAAAGGACTGAGACTCCATATAAGTCATTATATGTATCTTAATATAACGGATTCATATAGAAGTTTTCTTACAGTGATATCACCTGGTCAGGTGGATTAGGAGCAAGAGCGGCATAGAGATCTGGAAAACATCCCACCGACACACCTTCGGCCACTCCCATAACTTCTGCTTCTCCTGCTTCACCAGTTGCCAACCCCCTCTGAATTGCACATTGATCACACATCATCAAAAGGATTCCTTTTTCTTTAGCAATGGCCGCTAGTCTCTCCCCCTTAGGATCTCCTTCCCGCAACATGAAACAATTATCATCAAAGAAAAATATTCCCAACACGTCAACTCCATGGTTTCCGGACTCAAGCTGCGGAAGAATCATAGACCCAACCTTATAATTGGCTGCATTAGGAGTATTCAATATATACGCAACTTTCACTGATCTACCTCTTTTCTGTGTTTGCCAATTGACCTACAAAATTTACGACCGCATACTCAGTCGGATATCACAAATATAACTTCCTCCTCGCTCACGTTCTGATCCTCTTCTACGCGTACTTCCGACACAGTACCTGCAACTTCGGAAAAAACCTCATTCTCCATCTTCATCGACTCAATAACCACTAGAAGATCTGCCTCTCCTACGTGATCACCAACCGAAACCAGCACCTCTACAACCCTACCGGTCATTGGGGAATTCACTTCATGGGTTGCCATTATTAAGACTCCTTTCATTCAACGTTCATTCACCAAAATAAACCGCTTCCTTTGAGGCCAATGATTCGCAAAACGATTCCGTATACCCTAACAAATCTATAAGTATTTCTTTGCTATTGACACCAACATCGTTGGTCCCACTCCATTCAGATTTAGGAATTCTATTTCCGGGAATAGAATTCCCATCATATCTTTTCCATCCATATTCTTCCTCTTCGTGATCAAAAAAGAAATCCCGATCGTTTAAGTGAGGATCTTCCAAGAGTTGAGCACCACTACTTACAGATCCAGCTCTAACCCCATTTTCCTGAAGAAGAGAAACAGCTTCAAACACATCAAGCCGCGACGTCCATTTTGCTATTAACCCTTCTATAATTTCTTCGTTTTTCTTTCTTTGCTCAAGGTTAGAAGCTTCTAAGCTATCGAGTTCAGGATCAGCAATTAAATTTTTCAAATTCACCCACTCGATGTCATTTAAAACACTAATACCAATCCATTGATCTCTTCCTCTACAGCGAAAAGCACCTTGCGGAGAATATTCTGTAGATCGATTGCCAGAGGGAATAGTAATTTTTTCTGAACTCGAATACCCAGCAACATACTCGCCAAGATTGCACAGAGGACTTGCTGACAATGCGATGTCTATAAACTGTCCTCGTCCAGTCTGATTTCGCATTCGAAGAGCAGACATTATCAAAGTTATGGCATTCAAACCCGAGATAGGATCACCATAAGCTATACCGGTGGATATTGGCACTCCGTCCCCATAGCCTATAAGGGAGGGAATACCAGCTACTGCCTCAGCTGTCGTTCCAAACGCAGGGTACTCAGAATAAGGCCCATCCACTCCAAAGCCAGGCATCGAAACAAAAATGATATCGGATTTAACAGATTTGAGAACCTCGTAGTCTATCTTCAAATTTCTCATTACTCGGGGACGGAAGTTCTCAACTATCACATCAGACTTTTCTACAAGCCCAAGCAATATTTCCCTTCCTTCAACTATATCCAGTCTGATTCCAATATTTCTTTTGTTGCGATTAAGTTTGTGGTTGAGACCGTTGGAACTCAAAAGTTGTACTCTGGGATCGCTTATTTTGATTATGTCAGCACCAAAGTCACCCATCACTCTAGTCGCCAAAGGGCCAGCCCAAACTCGAGTTAAGTCTAGAACACGAATATCCGATAGACTTCCTGAGGAAATAAGTCCCTTAACCATATTCACTTAGTCCCCAACACTTCTTCCGTATGTTCACCAAGACCCGGAGGTTTTCCTATCCTAGGCTCCATCCCCGAGGCAATATACGGATATTTAGGAAACGTAACTGTCTCCCCTTGTCCAAGTACCTGATCCTGGAAGATATTCCTGAATAGGAACTGCTCGTCTTTCACAACTTCAGACATATCAAGAATTGGTGCTGTCGGTAGTCCCCAAATTTCTGATGTTTCCACAAAGATTTCACGCCGGGTGCGATCTGCAATCCATTCAGTAAGAAGGCTGTCAAGATATTCTGAATTATCGGCTCTTTTTATTCTGGTATCGTAATTTGGATCATCTATTAAGTCTTCCCTACCTATCATCGCGCATAGACGTTCCCATTGATCTTCTGTAGAGATGCCAAAACAGACGTACCCGTCACTACAAGGCAAAGTAGTTATCCCGTACGAGGCGAAAGAGCTCTCTTTTTGCCATTGATTCCCATTTCTCATCCGAAGAACGCCCTCAAAGGTCGTCATTTCCATCGTAAACTGATGCAATGTTGCAAGTGTCTCCAACATGGACATCTCGAGGAACTGTCCGGTTCCGCTCCTTTCCCTCTCCCATAAAGCTATGTGAATAGCAGCAGTTGCGTTCAAACCGGTCAAGTAATCAGGCTGTCTCCCGGGAAGCATTAGAGGCTCCTTACCCCTTACACCTGTCAGATACAAATATCCCCCCAAAGCCAGCTGCACCAGAGGACTCGACTTCCACCTCGCATATGGACCAGAAAGCCCAAACGGGGTCACCGAAATCTCTATAAGTCCTGGATTGGAGTCAACGAACCTAGTACGCTCAATACCAATATCATCCCTAAAATTTAAATCCCAATCTTCTATAAGAATATCGAACCCGGGTACTAAAGATTGGAGCTTCTCCATTCCATTGCTGGATGTCCAGTCCAGCAGGACAGACTTCTTTCCTTGATTATTGTACGAGTAAAGAGCACTATTATCCCCGTCCCGAATACCCTCAATAAATGGACCTATTTCTCTAGTCCAGTCACCAAGTGGAGGACGCTCAATCTTAACAACTTCGGCACCCATGGATGCTAGATATCGACCGCAATACGGGCCGGCAACACCCTCTGACACCTCTAGAACTCTGGTACCTTCAAGAGGAAGCTTATTATTGTTCCCTTTACGAATTTTCCCCATTATGGCCTAACAGCCCTCTTGGGCCTCTGCGAAAGCTTAGCAAGCATAGGCTGAGCTAATTTCACAAACTTACATGCTAGGCGCCTAGTGTCTCTCGGGTCTATTAGGTCAACCACGTCTCCTTTGTAGGCAGCTCTAAAAGGGGACCTAAGTCTTAATAACCTATTCTCAATCATCTCCCTATGTGCTTCCGGGTCTTCAGCAGATTCAATTTCTCTTCTGTAAGCCGCCGCAACACCCCCTTCTATCGGTATCCCGCCCCATTCTCCCGCGGGCCAACCGTAACGAAGATTTAATCCATTTGGATGACCGAGACTATGGATTGCGTCAGCAGCAACTCCGTAAGCCTTCCTTACATTGAATTCTACTTTGGGAACTTCGGCTTCAGCGCTTGCAATAAGCGCTCTCACTCCTCTCCGCATGGTGGCTTTCCTCTCCGCATGAGATCCCAACATAAACCCAGGCATATCCAGAAATACCACTACCGGTAAATTAAATGCATCGCAGAGATCAAGGAAGTGAGCATATTTTTCAGCCGCCCAACCATCCATAGCTCCTGCAAGGAATCTCGGGTCGCTGCCAATTATCCCAACGCTGTACCCGTCCAGTCTTGCAAATCCTGTGATGACAGCTCCTGCCCAATGTCTCCTCATTTCAAAAAAATCACCATTATCGACAACTAAACTTATAAGTTTCCGAGGATCATATGAACGCTTACGATTGGGAGGAATAATATTTAGTAGTTCTTCAGGTCTCCTATCTGGTGAATCTCCTGTTTCCACACGATCTGCGACATCAGAGGTGGTATTGGGTAGATAAGATATAAACTTCTTAATCTGTTCAAAAGCTTCTTCCTCGCTCTCCGCAACATTATCAACCTGACCACTGTCATGAACGTGCATCTTATATCCACCAAGCTCTTCTTTATTAAGAGTTTCGCCAATCGCCCGTCGAACCACAGGAGGCCCCGAAGGAAAGATTTGAGATTGCTCCTTGACCATAACCGTAAAGTGAGACATCAAGGCATATGCTGCCGGTGCCCCTGCTACCGAACCCATTATTCCAGCAGCAACAGGAACCTTTTTAAGAAGCTCTACTCCTTCATGCCATTGTGATCCATCTGGAAGTCCCATATGACCCGCCGCCTCATCCGCTTTCGCGCTGTGCCCAACACCTTCAACCAGCTGCACATATGGAATCCCATATTGCATAGCCAGGGGTTGTGTGAATTGGCGAGAATTTTTCCTAACATTGTGTGGGCTACCACCAGAAATCGTGAAGTCATCACCCCCGATCGCAACTGGACGGCCTTCTATTTCACCAAGCCCCATCACGTAGGCTCCTGGAGTAAATTCTTTCAAATTGCCATCATCGTCAAATTCGGCAGCTCCCACCATCGGTCCGGCTTCAAGAAAACTACCCGGGTCCAGAATTTTTTCTATTCTTTCTCTGACCGTATATCTACCACCACTGTGTTGGCGCGCAATTCGATCCGAACCTCCCATTTCGCTGGCAAGTTCCTTAACATACTCGATATCTTCAAGGGCCTTGTCCCAGGGCATTCCAGGCTTCCAGTACTCTCGGTCGTGATCAATTGGCATATTCCTCACCTTCTATGATTAAGCATTCGATCGATCGGTTTCTAGGAATCGGATAAACTATAAATCTTTTTTCTCACTTATTGATAATCCCTGTAGATAAAGTTTGCTAATTGATCAGGTCTATAGGAGTCAAAATATTTTTTGTCCTTTGGTCCCCAATCAGTATCCCAGCCACCTACGGTTTCTTCATCTGCTCCTTGTGAGCGATCTCTAGCCTTCGCACGTTCGATGGCGAAATCTTGAGGACAGTCAATCCACACACTTATGTCAAAATATTGATTAAACTCTGGCTGCAGTAGTCTTATTCCCTCGAAAATAACTATTTCGGGTAAATCTTCGTCAAAATATAGAACCTTTCCTTTATTGTCCTTTCCTTGATATTTAATCCTCTTACCAGCACTTGAATCTTTAAGAATATGTTCTATGAGATTCCAATCACTCTGATCAAATATCCCTGGCCCGTTAGGATTTAGACCATATAAATTATCAATTCGAACAATCTGATCGTCATTAATACCAAAATGGTCTTTCAGTCTATCTGTTAAATATGATTTACCTGATCCTCCAAACCCCGTAATTCCTATAATTGTGTGCGGCTTATTTTTTGCGATTTGTTCAATTTTAGAAACTAATGCGTCAAAGTCATTCATTAATTTTTTCCTCTTTTTTTTCATTCACAGAGGTATGTGTGNAGTAGACAATCCGTCATTTGGGTTGGAGCTCCAAATGGTGGATCGTTATACTAAATGCATTCAAAATTTTATGCGGGACTGAGCTCAAATATAGGGTAACTCTCCCCACGCTTGAAACCTCATGAGAAATGGTGAGGGTTTATGGTGCTTGTCGCTTTACCCCCTGGCTATGTGGACGATATCGCTGAATGAGTTGGACGAAAAAGAGATTGCAAAATTCTATTTTGAAGGTGACTTATTCCAGTCCGGAATTGAAGACAAAGTCGTATTTCCATAATCCGGATAATTACACTAAGTGAAACTCTTTCGAAGAGCCTATAACACGTAGGAGATTCGATGCCATCACATCAAAACTCCCGGTAGTTACGTCAATCACGGAATTCTCTCCACCACAGACCTCCAACAATAGATCAAATGTCATATCCGAAATTTCAATTATTCCCAAAAGCTCAAGAAAAACTTGTATTACATAATCTGGACTTGTCTCAGCCCCACAACGGTTCCTTACTCTGTTTACTATATCTCTAATGCCTGGAGAAGACAGATCAGTTAAGCGAGCTGACGAAAAATTTACTCTATCTAGCACCGATCCGCTTGTAATCCATTCCTGACCGGTGTGCCAACCTTCTACTGATGGAGGGTAAAAAAGTAATTGCCCCATAAATCCTGCCTCGTCAACCGCCTGGATCATTGATAGGCTCGGCTCCTCAAACCCACCTGACAAGCGAAGGACATTAATAACCATCTCCGCCGGACCCTTAACTTTCTTATACTCAGATTCTTTAAAGAAATCGGATTCAAAAAGAACCTTCAGAACCTTNTTTAAATCATGCCCGTGCTCAAAATATGCCTCCATCAGAGTAGATATTGCCTCGGGATTCTTAGGAGGCACATCCTGCCATGAAGGCACTTGAACCTCATCCTCCACGAAAAAATTATATAAATGCCGCGATATAAATTTTGCTGTGGATTCTTGTCTGCAAATAATTTCTATAATATCCTCCCCGCCGAATTTACCCATTTCGCCTAGGAAAGTCTTTTCACTATCATCATGATCATTCTGACAATACTCGTAATGCCATGAAATTCTGCTATAGGGCCATATCGAGTCTTTTTGGCCCATCAAAGCCATGTACTCGGCATTTTTTACCGACCATCCTGTAAAAGCNCGAGCGCATTCTTTGATGTCATCTTCGGTATAATTACCAACACCCATTGAGAATAATTCTAGGATTTCTCGTCCATAATTCTCGTTAATTGAATCCTTATGGTTAGTCTGATTATCCAGCCAAATCAACATGGCNGGGTCTCTGGAGAGATCGAGCAATATATCGTCAAATCTACTCATTCCGTTTCTTCTAAATGTGTCAATCTGATTAAGTAAAACCAGTGGATTGTTGAGCTTGTCATTCCCAGTAGCGAATATTCCATGCCAGAAAAGAGCTATTTTCTCTTCCAACGGATTATCTGTAGAAACCATTCTGTAAGCCCAATTGGCACATGCGTCTACACCAAGGGAAGCGTGATATTCGGGAAACATTCTGAATATCACGTCATTTGGCATAGCAGATGTTCCTGGTACATTGAGAAGTTCATCGACAACCTCTGAATAATCCATTCCCATATAGCGATCCATCTCACCGGGTGTGGCACCAAATCCTGCTCGCCTCAAAAGATGGCTTATCTGCCTGTATTTAGTGTTAACTTGTACATTTCTTCGAGCAATTGTCATAACTTGTACCCCATAACCTAACGGTAGTTGCCAGATTCTTTAACTCATAGGCCCTTATCAGATATATCGAAAACCTGAATCCGAGCTCGACTATGCTCGGTTATGTATAGCCTTTCATGATCATCTATCTTTGCTGATACAGGACCCCAAAACAGATGTTCAGTCTGTGAACCAATCTGATAAGGACTCTGCAGATGAGCAGGCAAATCCAAAACCGAAAGATTTGATGAGCGCCTAGCAGAATATTCGTCAGGGTTGACTGTCAGCCACTGTTCAGCCCATTTAGAAAGAGTCGCCTGGCCTTCAAGTATTTGCAAAAAATGCCCCTCAGGATCAAGCACCTGCACCCTTTCATTTCCCCAGTCAGTCACGTACATATTCCCACTACCATCCACAGCGACTGAGGAAGGTCTATTGAAATGACCCTCGGCGTTTCCAGATTTCCCAAATACTTTGATGAAATTTCCATCAGGGTCTAGTTTTTGAATCCTATCGTTTCTCCAATCNGCCACATATACACAGCCGTCCTCATCCGTCGCTATCCCCCAGGGCATATTGAACTGCAGATGACCATCACCAGGCTCACCAACCCTGTATCTTACATTCCCATCGCCATCTATCTTCGTCAGGCGAGAAGCAGAACGTTCGGTAACGTAAAGATTGTCATCTGCATCAAACGCGATGCCAGAAGGACCCATTAACTCACAGCCCCACGTACCAGATTCCCCTCCTACCTGATATAAAGGGATACCTTTCTGACTGAAAACTTTGACCTCTCCGGCGCCTTCATCGCTCACAAAAAGTTCATCTTTGGAATTGAATGCTGTTGCCACAGGAATTAGAAAGTTTAAAGGGCCTGTTCCACTTCCTTCCCCAAATTCACCGTACCATTCTTCATCGTAATCAAATATCTGTATTCTGGTACCAAGGCCCTGACTGATTCTCCCCCTGTTTAGAGCATAAATCATCCCAGAAGAATCAAATGTAACATCGTATGGGAAAAGAAAACCTCTCCCAACGGGTTGATTAGTTTTTATGCCGATAGTTTTTAAATATTTTGGTTTCATATCAACGATATATTACCTCACTAACGCGTCTAACTCAGATCTTTACTTCAAAACAAAAGGATAGCCACCATAGACACATTTGGTTAATATTACGAATCCATATGTAAAAAACAAAAAGGAGAGCAATAATGGGAAGCCTTGATGGAAGAATCGCCCTAATTACAGGTTCTAGTAGAGGAATTGGCGAATATCTTGCGAAACATCTGGCCAAAGCTGGTGCAAAGGTCGCTATCGCCGCCAGAACANTCGAGGTAACCGATAAGAGGCTCCCGGGAACAATTTACAGCGTTGCTGAATCGATTAATTCAGAAGGGGGAACTGCAACACCCGTGGTGATGAATATGCGTGATCCTGAAAGCATCACAAATGGTGTGTCTCAGGCAGCCGAAGAGCTTGGGGGGCTTGATATAGTAATTAATAACGCTGCGATACTCGTTCCAGGAAATTTGGAGACGGTCCAGGATAGACACCTAGATCTCATTTGGCAAATTGACCTAAGAGGTCCGCTCTTACTGATGAAATATGCCTTGCCTCACTTAAAAGACGCCGGAAGAGGAGACATCATAAACGTTTCTTCAGTCGCTGGTGTCTTCCCAGGATCAGGACCATATGATTCGACACCACAAAGACGAGAGGGCAGTTTCTACGGAATGGTGAAGTCAGGCCTAGAAAGATTTTCGCAAGGGCTCGCACGTGAACTTCAAGGGGACAATATAAAGGTCAACGTGCTTTCACCTCAAGGTAGAATTCGTACCCCAGGAAATATCTGGGCAGAGAATGACCCTGAAAATCCAACCCTTGAATTCGAACCGGCTGATGAGATGGGAAAAGCTGCTGTATGGGTATGCGGACAAGACGCTAACTACACAGGGCACATTCTATTCGACCAAGATGTCTGCAAAGACCAAAATCTATAGGTTACACTCGAACTTTCGAAGGAGAACAATATGCATAATTTAGAAGGACAAGTGGCTTGGATAACAGGAGCTGGAACTGGAATCGGTGAAAGCGCTGCAATAAAACTCGCGGAAGCGGGATGCTCTGTTGTCTTATCTGGCAGAAGACGTGAAGTTCTGGAAAATGTCGCAGAACATATTGGTAACAACGTAACAATACAACCTCTAGATGTTTCAGATAGTGGAGCAGTAGAAGATGTCGTTGGAAAGGTCGTTCAGGAGTACGGGAGAATCGATATTGGGGTTTTTAGCGCAGGAATAAACGTGCGTGACCGTAACTGGAACAACATATCCATTGAAGGCTGGGACAGCGTTATTAACATAGACCTAAGCGGAGCATTTTATTGCTGCCAAGCGGTCCTCCCTACAATGAGAAAACAAGGGGGAGGCCTGATCATGAATATATCCTCAATGGCTGCGAAAAGTGTTGGAAAGCTAACTGGGCCCGGTTACACTTCGGCGAAGCATGCCATGAATGCAATGACCGCAAGTCTACTTCTAGAGGAAAGGAACAACGGAATACGGGCTACAGCAGTATGCCCAGGAGAAGTAGCTACCCCAATTCTTGAACAACGCCCTGTGCCGGTCAGTGCGGAAGATCAAGCGAGAATACTACAGTCTGAAGACCTCGGAGAATTGATCCTTTTCATAGCAAAACAACCCCCCCACGTCACCATCAACGAAGTTCTAATTACTCCGACGTGGAATAGGTTTGACGCCTAAAACAAGCTATATACTGCCACAGAATTTTAAAGTGAATTTTCTGTTTTAATGACATAAGGAACGTCTAGTGAAAATAACTAAAGTTAAGACAATGGTTATCCAAAATGAAGAAGACAAAGCTAGAAAACATTTTGTTGGAGGCAGATATTTTCTTTTCTTACAGATATTTACCGATGAAGGCATAGTAGGGCTCGGGGAAAGAGTCGTAGGCAACTACATTGATCCCGAACATATCAAACCTCATATTAGCCTTATCCAACAGTTAGCAGATAGATATGTGATAGGTAAAGATCCTTTTCAAATCGAAAAAATATGGGATGACATGTACGGCGGTGCTCACGACTTCAGACACCCCAGCTTGTACGCAACACCAGCCATGAGCGCGATAGACATGGCTCTATGGGACATTGTAGGAAAAGCCTGCAACCAGCCAATCTACAATCTCCTTGGCGGTAAGTATCATGAAAAACTGAGAGCATATGCATACATGCCGCCAGGAACGGATAAGGGCTTAATAATGGAAAACCCGGAGATCGCCGGTGATGTAGCAATACAACTAATGGAGGNAGGTAATACCGCCTGTAAAATAGATCCATTCCCTCCAGCCCGGGGACCTCGAGATATCCCATTATGGGAAATAGAGTACTGCGGAAAAATTTTTGAAAGCATAAGGAATGCTGTCGGAAATGATCTTGAAGTTGGTATCGGAACGCATGGGCAGTTATCGACATACAGTGCCATCAGNGTAGCCGATTATATGGAACCCTACCATCCCTTCTGGTTTGAAGAACCAGTGATGCCTGAAAATATTGACGAAATGGCCCGGGTTGCCGCACATACAAATATTCCTATCGCTAGTGGCGAGAGGCTTGTTACCAAATACGAATTTGCTCAACTATTAGAAAAAAAGGCGGCTCAAATTATCCAATTGGACGTAGGCCAATGTGGAGGAATAACCGAAGCAAAAAAAATCGCAGGTCTAGCAGAGGCGCACTATGCTCTGATAGCTCCCCACATGTACTGCGGTCCCGTAGCCGCTGCAGCTGCAATTCAAATAGATACNTGCTCACCCAATTTCGTAATTCAAGAGGCCAATGACGGACCTCTTCACAGATCAATTTTCAAAGAGCCATTGGTCCTAGACAACGGCTTTATCGTTCCCCCAACAGGGCCTGGTTTAGGTATAGAGTTCGATGAGAAGGTCCTAGAAGCGCATATTCTATAAATGATGTAACCCAGTAGTTATTAGAGGAACCCAAAGGGAGGAAAAGAATGAACTCAACGCCAGGAACAGAAATTATTGAGGTAGCTTCTGGTATTTATGCAAGATTACATGAGAATCTCACCAATGCCGGCATTATCGTTGGTGATGAAGGAGTTCTAATAATCGATTCNTTAAGAATGCCATCCTTTGCAAGAGATCTTATCTCTGACGTGAAGNTTATAACCGACAAACCCATTAAGTATGTGATAGACACGCATGCGCACTGGGACCATTCCTGGGGAAATGAAGAATTTCCTGATGCAACCATAATAGGCCACCAAAACTGCTATCTCGAAATGACCGACGACCAATGGAACGACCAGTGGCGTTCTAAGATAGTTACAGGAGATGATCCCTGGGCAGAAGAGGCAAAAATTGTCAACATAACACCCCCAAATTTAACATTTGACAGCAGTATGTCCCTTTATATCGGAGGACGCCGGCTAGAGCTTCTATATTTTGGTAGAGCTCACACAAGTGGTGACATCTTTATTCACGTTCCAGAGGAGAAATTAGTATTCACGGGAGACGTTATACAAGATCGAAGAGTTCCATATCTGGGTGATAGTTATCCCGCCGATTGGCCGGAGACCGATGACAAAATAGCTGAGCTCCCAATAGAAACGTTTGTCTCAGGCCATGGACCTAACGGAAATCACGAAGATTTGCTTGAAGCCAGAAGTTTCATACACGAGCTTGTAAATAGCAGCAAAAGNGCAATAGAAGAGGGTCGCAACGCAGAACAGGCAACTGACTCAGTTATTGCAACGTTGTCAGCTAGATTTGGAGAGTGGGTCGGGTTTGATACCTTGGATGAGCGAATCCCAGAGGTTATCGCAAAGCTATCTTGATGATAAAACTCAGGGTTTGTAGATACTNGCCACGCAATAGTAAGAAAATTAAGTTCATAATTTAATGAGATTATTGTAGAGTTGCAACAAAGTAATTGACCTACATTTATTGGAGAAAGTTACTATGAAGTCTGATAGAAAGCTGGTAGCTCACCTTATGAGAAGAGCTGGATTCGGTGCAACTCCATCTGAGTTAGATCGGTTGACCTCGGAGCAAACATATGACGAAATCGTAGAAGATCTAGTTAATCCTGAACGTTTTGATGAGATCGATATGTCATATGTGGAGAGATATTACGTGGGGGAGCCAGTGGCTGTTCACGTTGGTAAATGGCTCTACAGAATGGCCAACACGAAGCGCCCCCTCGAAGAAAAGATGGCACTATTTCTTCACCACATTTTCCCAGTCGCTTGGGGAAAGAGCGAACACGGCCCTTCACTCTACAATGAAATCAACCTTTTCCGTAACGTAGGTATGACAAATTTCGGGAAAATACTTCTAGAACTGTCCAAAGACCCAGCAATGATATTTTGGCTAGACAACAACGAGAATCATAAAGACGAAATTAACGAAAATTATGGCAGAGAGCTACTAGAACTATTCTCCATGGGGGTAGGTAATTACACGGAAGACGATATTAAAAATGCCTCGAGATCATTCACAGGATGGACTTTTAAGCAACCATTGTCTCTTTACCCCTATGGTCACCATGAAGCCGTATTCCAATTCCTACCCGAAGATCACGACTACGGTGAAAAGGAATTTCTCGGTCAGCGGGGAAATTTTGACGGTGGCGACATCATAGAAATAATAATTAAACAGTCTGCAACAGCAAGGTTCTTATCCAGACATTTATATAACTTTTTCGTAGAGGACGAGATTCAAGTCCCATCGTGGGAGACAGTGCCGCCGAAAAACCCGGAGGCTATAGAAGAGCTCACAACAGCGTTCATGGAGTCAAGGGGTGATATGAAGGTTGTGTTGAAAACCTTATTCAGCTCTGAATTTTTCAAGGAATCTTCGGCCAAACCCAAGGTAAAAAGCCCCACAGAGCTCATAGTGGGTGTGATCAGGCAGACGGGAGAATTTAGTAGACCGAAACCCGGGATACATGAGTTTGCCGTGACCACTCTGAACGGTTCAGCAATAGAGGGACCGCTTGCTGTGATGGGACAGAGACTCATGAACCCTCCAACCGTTGAGGGATGGCATACCGGATTTGAGTGGATAGACTCCGGCACGTTGAGTGAAAGAGTTGGATTCGTCGAAAAACAGTTTGCCGATCCAAATAAACCAGGTGTAGCAGAGATGCTCTCTAAAGCAGGTAGCTTAGACGACAACCCTGAACAATTAGTTAGCAGGTGTCTTGATCTACTTGGGGCGCTGACAGTTAGTGACGAGACCCTGTCATCACTAAATGCCTACGCAAAAACACTCAGCGATGAGAAAGGAAACGCGGGTGTACACAATCTTATACAAATGGCAGCATCTAGTGTAGATTACCAATTTGCTTAATATCCTAAAAATACTCATAAGATAGCTCTGTTTGAGAAAAAGGGGAATTCCAATGGCAACGAAGAGTAAGGATAAAACACTTGTAGTAGTGCAAATGACCGGTGGGAACGATTTCATGAATACCATCGTTCCATTTACCAATGATCACTACTATGATGCCCGGAAAAAGATAGTGATGAGTCAAGATGATGTGTTACCGATTAACGACACTTTAGCTATCAACAAAAATGCGGCTCCTTTCAAACGTCTTTACGATGAAGGACGAATGGCCATAATACAGGGAATCGGATACCCGGACTCAAATAGATCTCATTTCAGAGGCATGGATATCTGGCACACTTGTGAACCGGATCGGGTCGGAAGTGAAGGCTGGCTGGGGCTGGCCGTCCGTGAATTAGATCCCAAAAGNGAAAATGTTCTCACAGGAGTTAATATTGGCCAAGGTTTGCCAAGAGCTATGTCTGTCGCTGGAGTTCCTGTAACTTCAATAAGTGATCTCGAAGGCTACGGAGTCATGAATCAAATTGAGAAAGAACAGCTTCGTGATAAAGCACTGCAGGCTTTCAAAGACATTTACGGTCAGGCCATAGGTAGTGGGGTTGTCTCTGAATACATAGGCAAGACTGGATTAGATGTACTTAAGGGAGCAGATATGCTCGGTGACGTGGCTTCAAACTATCAATCTTCAGTCGAATATGCTGATAACTCAATAGCAAAAAGCCTAAGAGATGTGGCCAGAATACATTTAAGTGGTCTAGGAACAAGAATTTTTTATACTAATCACGGTGGTTACGACACACACGCAAACGAAATGCCTACTCATCCAAAGTTAATGGCCGATCTTTCCGGAGCAATTTCTGATTTTCTAGATGACTTAGATCAACATGACGAATCTGAAAATGTAGCAATTCTAGTATTCACTGAATTTGGAAGGCGCATGAGAGACAATGGAAGTGGCACAGATCATGGGTCAGGAGGAGGAGCGTTTTTATTTGGGAAAAACGTTAAAGGTGATCTTTATTCCGAATATCCTTCGCTAGCCCCATCGGATTGGGAGCATGGCGAGGATCTGAAACATACCATCGACTTCAGAGGCATNTATGGAACTGTTTTGGAACAATGGCTCGACCTTGATGCGAAACCAATAGTCAAAGGGGAATTTGAACAGATTAAACCTTTCTATCTATAACTCGTAATGACGTTACAAGAGGTACAGTAGCAATGACCCGACCACATGGAATATTAAGAGCGGGATTTCCGTATCTGACCACTCTAGGTATGAGGAGAGTGACAAACTTTCCAACCGACATATCTTTTGGTGAAGATAAGAAGCTGTATATCCTAATGAGATCAGAAGGAGTTGCCACCATAAGAATATGGTCAGTTGACGATATGGAGGAACTTACTGATGAACTCGAAGGGTTCAGTAGTTACGGAACAGAAGATGGTCAATTTATATGGCCCGTGAACATATTGACCGGTCCTAACGAAGACCTATTTGTAAGTGATGAATATACAAACAGAATTACCCGTCTGGATAATGAAGGAAATTTCATTTCTAAATTTGGTGAGAAAGGATCAGGAGTAGGACAGTTTGACGGCCCCACTGGAATCGCNTTCGACAGTTCTGGCAACTTAATTATCGCGGATTCTAAAAACCACAGAATACAACGCTACACTATAGACGGGAAGTACCTCGAATCCTTTGGATCTTTTGGAAGTGGAGAAGGCCAGCTAAACCTCCCCTGGGGAGTTGAGGTGGATGAAAATGACGATATTTACGTTTCCGATTGGGGAAACAATAGAGTTCAGATTTTCACAGGTGTAGGGGATTTAAAAAATACCTTTGGTAAAACTGGGTCTGGTGACGCAGAATTCCAAAGACCCACGGGGATATCAGTAGACTCTCACGGGGATATATATGTGGCTGACTGGGGAAATAATAGAGTCCTACAATTTAATTCAGNGGGAGATCAAGTCTGGAGTTTCCAGGGAGATGCCACTCTTTCAAAGGTCGCCCGAAATTACATGCTAACCAATGCCGTACCAAATCGACTCCGTGAATCAGGTCGACTGGAAGATGAAAGATATATAAGAAGGCCTCGTTCTGTACGTATCGATGAAGATTTTAGACTGTTTATTCCTGACTTCGAATCGTACAGAGTTCAGGTCTACCAGAAAGACTTTATTGAGTTAGACAAAACCCAATTTGCTGCTCCCCTTAGAAACCCTACACTGGAAGTGACCTAACTCATATATACACCGCTATTTCACCAAAAAGACTTCTCAACTTTAGGGTGTCTGATTCAGGCAGAGCTAATAGATTCAATGCTCTGGCGTTGTCTTCGAGGTGAGAAACAGACGATGTACCTGTGAGGACAGTTGAAACACCGGGATGATCGCCGGCAAATATGTATCCTGCATCGACCACAGATTTAACCCCCCCCTTGATGAGCCAGCCAAGCGGATCTATATCATCTAGGTCAATGGGATNTAGTAAACCTTCCTCTTTCCATATCTTGATCTGTTCTCTTAACAACTTCGGGTTCGGAAGTTTTTCTCTAATCACTGCCATATTGATGACACCCACATTATTTTTTTGAGCAAGGGGTAATGCTTCCTTGGCAGCATATTGATTTAGAATCCCATACTTAAGCATGACTGTATCCCAAAGATCGGGATCAACCTTCAGTGCATGGGTAACCGTCCTATGGTCTGGTTCCGTTTTGTACTGCTCACTGAAACCTATGAATCTAATTTTGCCTGCCGTCCTAGCTTTGTCCATAACTGGATATAAGGTATCCACAACGCCATCATAATCATCCTTGTTCAGCAGATGAAACTGCATAATATCGATATAGTCAGTCCCGAGTCTCTTGAGGCTCCTGTCGATTGCTGCAGAGAACCTTTCTGGATCTCTGAGTTCACCATGTCTGTTTCTACACATACTTTTGGTAGCGAGAAAATAGGAATCTCTTGAAATTCCTTCTAGTCCTTTACCTAATATCTCTTCACTCTCACCATAGCCTTCTGAGGAATCTATGAAATTGATGCCCAGATCCATCACTCGTTTAATAAGATCGGTTTGCTCCTTCCCAGAAAGCCCTGTATTTTGTCCCAATTTGCTGGGTCCACCTGAACCGAAACTGAGGAGTGAAACGTTTAGTTCAGTTTTACCAAGCGTTCTATAACGCATTTAACAAACACCCCTTCTCAAAAAATATTTTAATCGCACTCAATTATTTCAAAGACTGGCCGTGGGTCCATAATGCCAGAAGAAGCTAATCCAAATATTTATGAATCTGGTCTGCCTCTTACCGGATTCTGAGGATCGTTGAATCCATTTCCTGTATGCTCTCCTGGTGGGACCAATGCATCAACCTTACTGAGTATGGAAGAGTCTATATCCCAACCCAAAGCCCCAAGATTATCCTCATATTGATCGAGGTTCCGAGGACCAATAATCGCAGAGGTAACAATCGGATTGGATATCACCCAATTCAGGGCAAACTGGGACAGTTTTTTTCCTGTTCCTTCTGCCAGTTCTGCAAGCTCTTGAGCTACTGCTAGGCTCCCATCCCTCAACTCAGTCTCGAGCATTCGCTTATCGCCTCTCCCTGCCCTTGACTCAGGAGGAAGATTTTCACCCAGCCTATATTTACCCGTCAAAATCCCTCTTGCCAGAGGGCTGTACGCCATTACACCAACTCCGAATTCATAACAAAACGGCAACATATCGACTTCTAAATCCCGGTTTACTATGTTGTAGAGATCTTGCACACAAACAACCGGTGAGACTCCCTCATACTTTGCTTGGTCAAGCGCACCTCTAACCTGCCAGGAATAGTGGTTGGACATCCCTATGTAACGCACTTTCCCTTGTCTTACAAGATCATTCATCGCTCCCAAAGATTCTTCTAAAGGGGTGCCAAAATCCCTCCTGTGAAGCATGTAGATATCTATATGATCGGTTTTTAGTCTCCTAAGACTATTCTCTACCTCGTTTAATATGTGATATCTACTCAACCCCCCATCGTTAGGACCGTCCCCTGTAGAGGCATTAACCTTTGTTACAAGTACAACCTTGTCGCGACGATCTTCTAATGCCTTACCTAATATGGTCTCAGATAAACCATTGTTATACGCATTCGCTGTGTCGATAAAATTGATGCCGTCATCTACAGCCCGATGAGTTATTGCTATAGATTCACGTTCATTTGCAGCGCTTCCGAACATCATAGTCCCAAGACACAAGGGGGAAACAAGTAATCCAGAACTACCTAATTTTACGTACTCCATCAAGTCTCCATATTCCACTCATCAGGAAAACAAACTACTAAAAGATTCAGCCCTTCATGTTAACAGGAGTCACAAATATAAGTGGGTAAACGAATATTGTCTGAAACAGCAACATAGAAAACACACTTTCCCCCTAGGTCGATTCGAAGAATCTGTCTGGACATTNCGAGATAGTTCGAGAAAGACTGGTAGAATCAATAAAGGTAATAGGCCCCTAAAAGGAGCCCCCTTGCGAAGTAATATATTGCGAACACTGCGACTGGCTACTTTGGCTTCTCTTGTCATTTTGACCANGCAGGTCGTTGGCGTAGTATTTGCCTCAGAAATAAACTCAAAGATCATATATAAGACAGAAATCCGAGGTGCGATACAGCCATCTACGGCTTCTCATCTTAAACGCATGATAGGTGATGCTGCATCTTCCTCCAGAGTTTCGGCGATACTTATAGAGCTTGATACCCCTGGTGGAATGCTGGAGCCAACACGAGAAATAGTATCTGAGATTTTAGTATCTGAGGTGCCCGTCATAACATATGTTTCCCCTGCGGGTGCTCGAGCAGGTTCAGCAGGAACATTCATCGTCGCTGCATCTCACGTAGCTGCTATGGCCCCTACAACCAACATCGGCGCCGCTACTCCTGTGGGCGCATCAGGAGAGGATCTCGGAGAGACTATAAAAGATAAAGTATCACAAGATGCGGCCGCACTCCTCAGATCTATATCGGAAAGGAGAGGCAGACCTTCGCAGGAATTAGAGTTGACTGTAACAAGGGCTAGATCCTATACATCTTCGGAAGCGCTAGCATCGGGAATAATCGACTATATTTCAGAGAGTCAGACTTCTCTACTAGACGAAATAAACGGATCAACAGTTGTTACGCCCTCTGGAAACGTAACTTTGGAAACTTCTAACCTCGAAATACGAACTTTCGAAAGAACCATGCTCGAAAAGTTTCTGGACGCTGTGGGTGATCCGAACATAACATTTGTCCTTTTAACCATAGGAAGCATAGCTTTGACACTTGAGTTTATTCAACCAGGGATACTAGTAGGAGGATTTATTGGAATTTTAGCGATCTCCCTAGCTTTTACTGGTATGGGACAGCTACCTGTAAACTGGCTAGCTTTGGCACTAATATTTGGGGCTTTCATACTTTTTTTTGCAGAAGCGCAGGCGCCTGGAATTGGATTGTATATAACAGGTGGAATCATATGTTTCTTAGTGGGCTCATTTCTACTATTTGGCGATTTCAGTATTCCAGGCTTTGATCGGGGTATTTTCGGAGTGAACCTTTGGGTAATTGGGATAGTAGGTACAACCTTGAGCGGCTCAGTAATACTCACATTAAAAGCTCTCTCCGAAGCAGTCGGCAAAGGGATGCCCTCCCATACCTCTGCAATTATTGGTTCCATAGGTGTGGTTAAAACTCCTTTGAGCCCCATAGGAACGATCCAAGTAGGTTCGGATCTATGGACCGCGGAGATGTATAGCGATTGTGCATCACCAGCGGTTGGAGAGTTTGTAATAGTAAAAAATACGGACGGAGTAACACTTTCAGTCCAGAAACAAGATACAGATTAATGTTAGGGAGGAAATA
Organism: Chloroflexota bacterium; assembly: GCA_002696685.1. Next base: position 30,277 of record NZSI01000046.1, read on the forward strand.
AATGATTCCACTTATAAAAGTAGTTAAACAGTATGAACGATTAGCGGTATTTACTCTGGGTAAATTTAATGAAAGATCCGGATTGCGGGGACCAGGGCTTCAAATCCTGATTTGGCCATTTCAAACAGGTACAAGAATCGATCTACGAGAAGAAGTGATAAATATCCCAAGACAAACCAACATCACAAGAGACAACGCCCCAATCGACATAACCTTCCTTGTATATTTAAGACCCATTGAAAGTGAAGCGCAAAAAGTCGTCTTAGAAGTAATAAATTACCATCAGGCGGTAATTGGAATGGCGACTACCATACTCAGAGCTGTAATCGGTGAGATGAATGTCGATGATGTGTTGTCTCAAAGAGAGAGAATAAACCAGGAATTGCGAGTAAAGCTGGATGACATTACTGGAAGATGGGGGATCAGAGTGTCAGCAGTCGAAATCAAAGAGATAGAACCTGCTCCAGACATTCAAGAGGCAATGAATCGCCAGATGTCTGCAGAGCGTATAAGGAGAGCCGACGTTACTGAAGCGGAAGGAAAAAGACAAGCAGANATCGAAATCGCGGAGGGAGATAAACAAGCAGAAATCCTCAGAGCAGAAGGACATCGACAGTCGGAAATTTTAACTGCTGAGGGAGATCAGCAAGCAGCNGTTTTAAGAGCGGATGGATTTAGCATCGCACTGGATAGAATCCACCAAGTCGCAAGCAATGTAGACACAAACACCATTAGTCTCCAATATTTTGAAACACTAAAAGAAATGGGCAAAGGAAGTGCTACCAAATTTGTTTTCCCAATGGAATTCACAAATCTTCTTGGCCCATTTGCGTCGATGTTATCCGCAAAAAATTCAGGTGCTAATGATGAAGAAAATAACTGACTTTAACGATACAAACAAATAGGTTTCAGACCAGCTTAATCACATTGCTACTTGGGATTTGCTATTCGGACCTCGATTGAAAGGGTTTCAGCCGGATCGTTCCAATATTTTTTCATTAGTAGCTATCTCATGAAATTCTATCTCGTATGATTTTAGAAGCGGAAACATAACGCCGTTGTCAGATTTCACACTATCTGGAACGTTGGGCATCCTGTTGGCATCTATAGTTTCTTGTTCCCATTCTGCGCAAACCTCTATTTCCGATGAAGGAGTTCCAGTTCCACTTACATATACAGTAGCCTCAGCCCTGCCAGTGGATTCTGAATAGGCATCACATATGCTGCGTAGAAGCCTCGCCACCTCCCAAGCATCTTTCCTTTCCACTTTACATACTCTCCTGATTAAAAACATTTGGTCCTCTCTTTCCAATCTTTATTAACTTAGGTTTCCCTACTACTGAAACATACCAATTTTACATATTTNAGACATAAGAGTATCTCCAACGTGTATCCTTTTTACTTGGCCAAATATGACTCATGACTCTATAACCTCACACAAAAAAACGCCTCATTCACCTTGGCTAACCTTTTCAGTTGCGGCACTGTCTATCATGGGTTCTGCCCTGGACAGAGGTGCATCAAATGTCATATTGCCAAACATAGCAGAGGAATTTGGATCTGATATTCCAACGGCCCAGTGGATAAATACAACATACCTGCTTATGGTAGCGGCTTTGTTACTACCAATGGGAAGATTGACTGACATATTAGGTAGCAAAAAGGTCATTGTCTCTGGACTAATAATATTCGCCTTTGGAGGAATTGGAAGCTCTGTTGCCCCATCAATAGAAATATTACTTTCTGGAAGAATTCTGCAGGGAATAGGCGGGGCAATGATCCAAGGTACCGCATTTATCATTGCAATTGCGGCGTTTGGGGAAGGACAAAAAGGAAAAGCGGTGGGACTAGTACTCATATTCGTCGGTCTAGGTAACGTCGCGGGGCCAACGGTAGGCGGCTTAGTTACAACATATGCTGGTTGGAGAAGCGTATTTATAGTTACATCCTTGGTTTCTTTAGCAGGAGCATTATTGGCGTTCTCAGCATTGGGTTCTCACCGCGCCAATCCAATTTCTAATTCACAATTTGATTGGTTCGGAGCCGCACTGTCTGTGGCCACTCTCTCAGCACTACTGGCTGGTATTACTATGGCTGCTCACTCCGGATGGTCTTTCATACCCGTGTCAGTTATAGCGTTGTCACTGGTTTCCGGCGGTTTTTTTGTATGGCGAGGCCTAGTAGTTGATAATCCGATTTTGAATCTGCGGCTATTTAGACGACCCATATTCGGCTTATCAATTTTGTCCAATTTAATATGTTTTCTGGGATTGTCATCAGCCTTATTTTTGCTTCCATTCTATNTAAAATATGTTCTGGGATATCCACCCGACAAGGTAGGTAGCGTTTTTATCCCCGCCGCAGCCTGCATGGCGATTGTGAGTCCACTCAGCGGGAGATTGTCAGATCGTTTTGGAACAAGAATATTCACAGTAGGGGGGTTATTGCTGGGATCAATCGGCTTGATAATGTTGGCGACCCTTGATGAATCATCATACGGTTTTCTACCCTACATCGCCATGATACCTATCAGTGCGGGAATGGGAGCATTCTATGGCCCCAATAACAGCGCTATCCTAGCCGTGACTCCGGAATCAAACCAAAGCGCAGTTATAGGTTTCATAAACTTGATCAGGAATTCTGGAAGCCTGATTTCCATACCAATTTCAGCGACGATAGTCACATTGGTGATGAGTTCAATGGGTTTCGAAGCCAATCTGTCAGCAGTAAGCTTCGGATCCGAAACAGAATTAGTCTCATCGTTTCTCAAAGGAATGAGAGTTTCGTTCATAGCACTTACCGCGGTCACTTTGGTAGGCGTGGGGTTATCACTTTACCCAAACCCTAAAAATATTCAGTGAAAAATCACCTGTCCTGAACAGAGCCATCAAAACCTATAGGGGTGTCTAAAACTTTGGGGTCTTCCGGCATTTTCAGGGCTTCTTCATTAATCTCAACTCCCAGTCCAGGTCCATCCGGAACGGTAATATAGCCTTCCTTGAGTTCCAGGGGCTTGAGCAACAGTTCGCTCTTTGGTGGTTCTGACTCACCGGTGTATTCCTGGAGAGCAAAGTTAGGTATACATGCATCGAGTTGTACACATGCAGCGGTACTAATAGGCGAAAGAGGATTATGAGGAATAACTTTTACGTGNTGGGCCTCTGCCATAGCAGCAACTTTTTTACAGCCAGACAAACCTCCACACAGACATAAGTCAGGACGAACATACGAAGCTGCATTCGCCTCCAGTAACTGTTGATATTCGAAAATTGTGGTAAATCTCTCGCCAGTTGCTATAGGGATATTGCATTTTTTAGCAACTTCTCCCATTATGGCCGGGCTATCTGGCAACATGGGATCCTCATAAAAGAAAGGGTTAAACTCCTCTAGTCTTCTCCCCAACGCTATACTCTCTGCCGGATTCATCTGCCTGTGTATTTCCACACATATGTCTACATCAGAACCTACTGTTTCTCGCACTGCAGACACCCTTTTCACTGCTTCGTCAGCCCACTCAGAATAGGATTTATGGAGGTAATAGTCGGAAGAAAACGGAGTAAATCTAACAGCAGTGAATCCCTGTTTAACTGCATTTAAGGCGTCTTTAGCCAAATCATCGGCAGATCCAAAATCGCCAGATCCGACATGCATATAACAGCGCACTCTGTCACGAGTTTTACCTCCCATGAGATCAAAAATAGGTACCTCCAGACGTTTGCCCTTAATATCCCATAGAGCAATGTCTATAGCTGATAAAGCTCCTTGAACAACTGACCCCATAAAGTGTGACGATCGATATAGCCACTGATAGTGATGTTCGATGTGATCTGGGTTCTTACCAAGTAAATACGGTTCCATAGTTTCTATCATAGTTTGAGTGGGTCTCTGCCATCCGTGAACACCTCCCTCTCCAATACCCACGGTGCCATCTTCACAGTGAATTTTCAAAAGTAACCACTTGTCCCACAAGATTGTCTCTACTTTTTCTATTCTGGTTGGTTTAGGCACGTTAAATTCCTCCAGCATCAATCGATCAAATATAAATTGGAGATGATGTTATCACCACAAATACAAGATACTTCGATAATTTTTTAGGAAATATTAATGGGTGAAATTGATCATGATGCATTCGCTATGTAACATTCGATATTATGATGAGAAATAAATCTATTGATCAAATTATTTAAGGAGTGCACATGGGCGAGCTAATGTCCGGGAAACAAGCCGTTCTCGAAATGCTTAAAGCTGAGGGTATCGAGTATATATTCGGTAACCCTGGAACGAGTGAAGGGCCACTTATTGATATGCTGGGAAATTACCCGGAATTCAAATACGTTATGGCGCTTCAAGAAAGTGTTGCTGTAGGGATGGGTGAGTCATATGCCCGTTCAACCCAGAAGACAGCCTTTGTGAGTCTTCATGTTGATAGTGGACTAGCTAACGGCATTGCCCTAATGCTCGATGCACTCAACACGGGAACACCACTTGTCGTTACCTCATGCAATTACGACGCTCGAAAAATCAACGAAAACAAAACCGATCTGGCTGAGTTAGTACGACCAGTTACTAAATGGTCAGTGGAACTGGATATCGCTGAACAGATTCCAAGCGTAATGCGGAGAGCGTTTAATGAGGCCAACAGCCATCCCAAAGGACCCGTATATGTAGGATTTACAGCAAATGCATTAGAAGGCATGGCTGATATGAATATAGTGGCGTCGTCTGATATCCATGACAACGTAAGACCAGACCCTGCGGGCATAGAAAAAGCCGCAGAACTTCTCATTTCGGCGAAAAGCCCACTTCTCATGGTAGGAGATAGAGCTTCAGACGATGATGCCCTCGAAGAGGCTGTACAGCTTGCTGAACTTGCTGGTTTACCGGTATACCAATCCGGAGGAGCCGAGGTTTCCTTTCCTACAACACACCCTCAGTACCTTGGAGTTCACTCTCTCAGGGTCGCTGCCCAACGTGAAGCATTAAAGGGATACGATCTGATAATAACCGTGGGAACAGACACATTTGATGAACTTTTCTACTGGGGAGACGTGATACTTGGAGAAAATACTAAGCTGGTACATATAGACCCTATTCCTGGCCGTGTCGGCAAAAGTGAACCAACGGATGTTGGAATAATATCGAATTGCAAATCTGGGTTAAAGGAACTCATCGAACATATATCTGGTCGGCTGGACACTACAGAAGTTGATAAGAGAAGAGAGTCTGTANTCCAGCAGTCTGAGGAAGAGAAGAAACTCTACGAGGATTCAGTAACATCGCATTGGAACAACAAACCTATGCCACCGGCACGCATGATGTATGAGCTCTCCAAAGCCATCCCTAAAAACACGATAGTTGTGAATGACTCCGTAAGTAATAATGGTGCCTCTCGACACTATTTTATTGCTGAAAAAAGAGATGATATGAGAGGAGTCCGGGGGCAGTCTATTGGTGGAGGAATAGGCGCCACTATGGGCACCAAATGCGCCTTCCCAGACCGCCCCGTGATAGGAATCATTGGTGACGGAAGCGCTATGATGACAATACAAGGGCTTTGGACAGCGGCGAACGATGATATTCCTTGTGTATTCGTTATTTGCAACAACGGAATGTATAGGGTGTTGAAGGTAAATTTCAACATATACCAGACTGAGGTACTTTCTGAACCAGAACCAGCAGGTGAAAACCTTCTTTATTCTAATTTCGATACTCCCTTCGATATTTCCGAAATTGCAAAAGGGATGGGGATACAAAGCGAGCGAGTTACAGACCCTGATGAAATAGGACCAGCCATTCAACGTGCCCTGTCAGCTAACAAACCGTCCGTCATTGATATCGTTATTGACGGTTCTCTTTAGATTTAAAGAGTCCTAAGTCTGATGAAAACTTTAAAACAGGAAGCTATCGGGTCCAGGGGTGTAGTGACCTCTAATCATGCACTGGCATCTCTTGCTGGAATAGAGATGCTTGCCACTGGAGGAAATGCAGTCGACGCGGCTGTGGCAACCGTCTTAGCTCTTACAGTTGTTGAGCCGATGATGGTTGGGATAACTGGGGCAGGATTCGTAAACATACATAATGCATCTACCAACTCCTCTATAACTATAGACAACTACTGTACGGCACCTGCTGCCGCCCAACCCGATATGTTCACCCCGATATCGGACTCCTGGCCCGACTACATGGAAACCGAGCAACAGAAAAATAAGATCGGTCATTTGTCAGTTGGGGTGCCTGCTGGATTGCAATGCTGGTACCACATNCAGANCAAGTATGGGAATTTAGATTTTGAGAATACTGTGCAACCGGCCATGAGATACGCAGAGCAAGGTTTCTCCATAAGTCCCTACCTAGCCGGAATTATTGAGACCAACAAAATTGCCTTGAAATCCTACCCGGGCAGTCGCGATTTGTTCTTCAATAACAATAACCCTCTTTCCACTGGACAGCTATTACGAAATCAGAACTATGCCTCCGTGTTACGTGAAATATCTAAAACGGGTGATGAGATATTGACAAGAGGCTGGCTGGGTAATGCCATAGAGAAGGAAATGGCAAAAAACGGAGGTATCGTCACCCAGGACGACATAGAAAAATATCAACTTGAATACAGAAACCCGGTTAAGGGAAATTACAGGGGTTACGAGATTGTCGGTGTTGGACCTGCCAGCTCCGGCGCCACACATATAGTTCAAGCTCTTAATTTGCTCGAAAAATTTAATATCGAAGCGATGGGATTCGGAACAAAAGAATACATTCATCTGTTGGCTGAAACTTTGAAGATANTATTCTCAGATAGATTCAGATTTATGGGAGACCCAGACTTTGTAGACGTTCCTGTTCAAGAATTGGTGTCAAAACGTTATGCCGATATCAGATATTCTGAAATAGATTTGCAAAAAGCCGGGTCATTTGTACATGGCAACCCAGAACTACAACTAGGAGAGTCAGAAAACACTACTCACCTTACAGTTGCTGACAATGACGGAAACATAGTTTCTATGACTCAGACACTTAACGACGCCTTCGGGTCAAGAGTTACTGTACCGGGAACCGGNGTTACTTTGAATAACACTCTATATAACTTTGATCCCCATCCTGGCAACGCAAATTCAATAGTTCCTGGCAAAAGAGTGCTAAGCAGTATGGCACCTATAACTGTTTTCAAAGGCGGAAAACCATTCATGGCTTTGGGAACCCCTGGTGGGAGAAGAATATTTGGCTCTGTTCTGCAAGGAATTATCAATGTAATTGACCACGGAATGTCCCTTCAGCAGGCTGTCGAAGCACCTAGGGTGTGGACGCAAGGCCAAAACTTAGAACTTGAATTTTCAGTTTCTGATGAAGCATCTGAAGGCCTCGACAAAATGGGGCATTCGATAGAGAGAGTCGACCGAATAGCAGGAGGAATGAATGGAATAATGTTCGACAGTGAGGGGTTTATACATGGCGCAGCTTGTTGGAGGGCCGATGGTTCACCGGTTGGNCTTAGCGGCGGGCAAGCCTACATTTCGCAAGGAGACGGGATGTTCCGAATTTGAATCAATGAGCAGCAAATCGATGTTTGATAATAGTTAGAGTGCTATTTCTGACCACCGATTCGCTGATGTTTTACAAATTAGGAAAGAACTTATCCTCTCCCAATATATGGCATTTTACTAGCCATAATGGTCACAAACTGAATATTCGCCTCTAAAGGCAGATTACTAATATATGAAATTGTCTCCCCCACATGATCAACATTGTAGGTGGGTTCAACTGCCATTTCACCATTAGCCTGAGGTACCCCATTAGCCATTCTCGCCGTCATGGGAGTGGCCGCATTACCTACATCGACCTGACTACACACGATATCAAAAGGTCTCCCATCCAGTGAAATCTGTTTCGTAAGCCCAGTGATTGCATGTTTCGTCGCCGTATATGCGACTGCTTCAGGGCGAGGAACATAAGCAGATATCGAACCGTTATTAATAATCCGACCACCCTGAGGTGATTGTTCTTTCATCATTCTTATGGCATGTTGAGCACATACAAAACTGCCTGTTAGATTTGTATCAACCACCCTTTTCCAGTCTTCGACAGGAAGTTCATCAATAGGCATTCTTGGTGACCCAATTCCTGCGTTATTAAAAAGAACATCTACCCTGCCAAACGCTTTCTTAGTCTCCTCAAACAAATTAGCTATCGCATCTGTATCCCCAACGTCAGTCGGCACAGCAATTGCTCTAGCACCATCGACTCCCGCTAGTGAAATAGATTCCTCTAGAGGTTCCAAGCGCCTGCCAGCAAGTGCAACAGNATAACCATCCTTGAACAAATGCAACGCAGCTGACCTACCTATGCCACTACCTGCACCTGTAATCACAGCAACTTTTCCATTAGATGTCATAGTTTTACTTCTCCTGATAATAGTAACTTGCGGATTTTACCCTATCCAACAATCAAATTTTGTTCCAAACACTATTCTGCTATAACTTCCTCTCCGAGTTTATGAGCATTGATCCAGTCCCAATCCAGTTCTACCCCGATACCCGCGCCTTCTGGAGCGAATACATTTCCGTCTGCATCGATCCCGTCAAGATTGTCATTATAATTCAGATATACAGGCGGTTTTGTGGAGGGAACATTGGGATGAACCAACCCTAGTTCAAAAAAATTTGTATTCCTTATAGCCGACATTATGTGCCTGTGAACTGGCCCAGGGCCATGCAGTTCCACATCTAATCCAAATCCTTCCGTTGCATGAGCAATTTTCATCGCACCTGTGACGCCACCATCCTCATGGGCTCCACATCTAACGTAATCCGTCGCATCCGCGACAATAAAATCGACGTGTTGTTCTAAAAGACGTATGTGCTCAGTCTGGAGAATAGGAGTCTTCAACATTTGTCTCAACTTCCTATGGGCAAATTGAGANACTCCATTGTCTTGGAAGGGATCCTCCAGCCAGAAAAAATTAGCCTCGTCACAAGCTTGGCCTAATTTAAGGGCATCACCAAAATTCTTTATCTCGCAGGCTGGATCGATCAGAAGATCTAACTTACCAGAAAATTTTTCTCCCAAATTAAGGACATTATCTATTTCCCTCTGAATATTATCTCTCGCAAGACCCCAGCCGTGTACTTTAAACGCCTTATATCCCATTTCAAGACATTGGTTAGCGAAGTCCTCGAAGTCTTGGGGCGTGGTNAGGCCTCCGTTTTCATCTCCATGCAGAGTAGACGCATAGGCTTTCAGTGGACGTCGTTCTCCCCCCAAAAGCCTGTACAGAGGTTCATCATAAAACTTGCCAGCGATATCCCATAGACAGATATCAACAACACTCATTCCCAGCATCGCCCAGTGTCTGGAGCCTCTCTTTAAATCATTATAAATCGACTCACGAGCAAGAGAATTCTTACCTACAAGATAGTTACCAATTGCCCTCAGCTCTGCCATGGCCGGTCCAATAACGCCCGGGTACTCCCCAACGATGCCTTTATCGGTATGAATTCTTAAGATCGTATTCGATTGAACAAGACTCCCTCCTGGTTCAAAAACCATATTGAAAGTGTTGTAATCTTTTCCCACATTTTCAAGCACATGTTCGAAATGGATAGCCTCAACCTTAGTTATTACTGGTGCCTCTCTCATAAAATCCCTTCCTTGTCACAATGTATTAAAGAGTTTCATCTGAAAACGGGGCTATAGTACACGCTTAAAATTGGGTAGTCATATAACTATTAAAAAAAGAATTTTAAGCGAAGTTTTAAACCTTCCATATAATTCCCAAGGGCTTCCGTTCTGAAACTTCATAAAAGATTCCTAGTTTGGAAGGTGGATAATAATCATTATGGAAAACAGTAGACCCATATGGCACAACTCTAGACTCTGGTCTCTGGGTATTGGAGAAATGCTGGTATGGGCGGCTATTTTTTATGTCTTCCCGGCCATGTTGCTCCGTTGGTCAGATCACTTCGGATGGAGCATTGCCGAGATCTCTGTTGCGTTTACACTCGCCCTTGCATCGTCAGCAATTGCCGGTATAGCTGCAGGTAGAATCATAGACAAAGGTCATTCTAGGATCCTTTTCACGCTGAGTGTATGCGCAGGCGCTTTATTAATTTCTGTTATCCCCTATGTGGGGAGCATTCTGGCCTTTTACTGCATCTGGGTACTCATTGGTATTGCAATGGCTGGATGCCTATACGAACCTTGTTTTTCATACATCACCCGAACATACAAAAATAATTCCAAAAACGCGATCGTGTTTATTACACTCCAAGCAGGATTTGCCAGCAGTGTTTCATATTCAGTATCAACAATTCTGAGTGATGCTATTGGCTGGGACAATACTTTACACCTATTCAGCTTAACGTTGATTTTTGTCACAGCACCATTATTTTGGTATGGAAGTCCCGAGACCAATAGACAAGTTCCAGATCAGGAAACTGGAGAAGCAACCCATGACATTCAGTCACCAACAGTAACTCCATTTTTAGATACCGTAATTCCTCTCATAAAGAACCCAGTATTTTGGCTAATTTTCATAACTTTTGCAGCATTTGCAGCAACACAGGGTATGTTCGTTAGCCAAATATTCCCGCTACTACAAAGTAAAGGCATTTCCGACAGTACTGCTGTAATTTTAGCCTCCTTGATAGGACCAATGCAGGTCTTGGCAAGATTTATTCTCTTCCTGGCAGAGCACTTCTCTAGCAGGGATATTCCCGCCACTAAGATAGCTACTCTATGTCTAATTGCGTTCGCAGGCACAAGTGTTCTTCTGTTATTTGGTGATGAAAAGTTATTGATGGTATTGATTTTCGTCACAATACAGGGGGGCATGTACGGTCTTGTCAGCATTGTCAGGCCGGTACTGACATCAGATTCTCTGGGAACCAGGAATTTCGGTGTCATTTTCTCCCTCACAAGTATGGGTTTTGTTTGGGGGTTCGCAGTCGCCCCAGCTATAGCAGGGTGGATAGCAGAAATATGGAATTATGATGCCGTTCTAATAACAACTACATTCGTCTCAATTTTAGGCTTAATCAGCCTAAGTTTTTCAAAACGATTCCAGAAAATGGATGTAAAATCTGGTATATAACCTGGATGTGGAGTTACAACGAATTATTTCGAAACTAAAAAGGTGTGAAAAATGACAAGCATACTGATAAAGTCCCCCATGATTTACGATGGAACAGGGGCCCCACCTTTCGTTAGCGATATTCTTATCAAAAACAACAAAATAGAATCTATATCAGATATAGAATCTACCAGTGACCGTCTCGTAATAGAAGCCAATGGCCTGGCAGCTTCCCCAGGATTCATCGATACACACACTCATTCAGATGGAGCACTTCTCAACATTCCTCAGCATGCCCACTCGTTAAGACAAGGCGTAACTACAGAGATACTGGGACAAGACGGCTTATCCTATGCGCCACTTTCAAGAGAAAATTACCTGTTAAACCGAAGGTATCTTTCAGGAATTTTGGGACTCCCGCCAAAAAATCTTGACATGTCTTCAGTCACTGCTTTCAGAGAAAATTACGACAGAAAAGTCTCAATCAACACAGCCTACTGTATTGCCCATGGAGCAATCCGCCTTGAAACTGTAGGTTTTAATGATAAACCTCTAAGGGATACCTCACTTGGAAAAGCCAAGGAACTTGTTAGGCGTGGGATGGAAGAAGGAGCCGTAGGGCTTGCCACTGGAATGTCTTACTTTCCAAACGCATGGAGTGATACTGAGGAAATAATAGAGCTTTGTTCAGTTGTAGCAGAATTTGGTGGTGTTTATGTTACACATCTTCGTGACAAAAACATTGACAGAGGATTCGGTGGAGGAGGTATCACGGAAGCGCTGGAAATATCAAAAANATCTGGAGTAAAACTACATTTTTCACACTTCAGAACTGATGAAAATACTGCCGGAGAAGTCTCTAATCGAATTGAGGAAATAGACCAAGCCATTTCTGAAGGTGTCGATGTTTCCCTGGAGCTCTATCCATATCCGACGGGTAGCACATTCCCCCTCAGCTTCTTTCCAAGTTATGCTCATGAGGGTGGCTTGGCAGGACTACTTGAAAAGCTTAGGAATCCTAACGAAAAAAATCTTCTGGCCGATTATCTGGATAACGACTCTCCTCGTCCTATCAACGACGCGGTATTCTCCTATGTAGCAAAGGCCCCTAAGTATGAAGGCATCTCGCTGACCCGCATTGCTAAGGAAAGAGAAGTTTCACTGGGCACCACGATCTGCGATATTCTTCTGGAGAATGAGGGCGAAGTGGGATACTGGGGTTCACCACCATTAAGTGTCGCGGTCTGGGAACAAATAAACCAAGACGCTATGGAGTTTCTGTCACGGCCTGACTACATGGTCGGAAGTGACTCTATACCATTGGGTAGTTATCCTCATCCTAGAGCTTACGGAACATTTCCCCGTGTAGTCGGCAGGTTTCAGAGAAAATACAATGCTATGCCGCTGGAACATACCATCCAAAGGATAACCGACAACCCGGCAAGGAGATTCGGACTAAAGCAGCGAGGAAAGATACAGGAAGGATATTTTGCTGATATAGTCCTTTTCGACCCCGCTACCATCAANGACAACGCTACGTACGACGACCCCAAGCAATTTCCAACAGGAATACCCTTTGTGATCGTAAACGGGGAAGTAGCGGTTTCCAAAGAGGAATGTACTGGAACCACAACCGGTAGGGCTATTCCATAGAATTTAAACCTAATCCAGTATTTTCTCGAATGATCGCCTTAGTATCGGTCCAACCTCCAGCAATCTATCTTGAGGTGTCCCACTAAAGGCTAAGCGAATGCTGTTCTCATTCTTAACGGGATCCTGAAAAAACAAATTCCCGTCTGGAAAAGCTAGCCCGCCTTCCCATGCTTTTTCCACTAGATCCGTTGCACTAACACCCAGAATCTTTAACCAGAGGTAAAATCCTCCACCTGGTATTTGATAATCGATATACTCCGCGCAATTCTCATCAAGCGAACGGCATAGATTTTGACATTTCACCCCATATAGGCTTCTCATTTCCACGATATGCTCGTCGTATTCACCGCTAAGAATAAATCGACTTACTGCATTTTGAATGAACGGAACATTTCCAAGATCGGATCGAGTCTTATGAAGAGCCGCTATAAGTTTAGCGGTGCCATGCAGCCATCCAAGTCGGAGTCCCGTAGCAATTGTTTTGCTAAAAGTCCCCATCTGCAACACTCCAATTCCGGAGCTAATTGAATAAATAGAGCTCGGGGGAGGTGAATCAAAATATAGGCTGGAATAGGTCGTGTCTTCCAGTACAAGAATCTCACGCTCTTGGCAGAAATCAGCAATCTCTTTACGACGAGGTAGTGACATCGTCCTTCCGAGAGGATTATGAAAATCCGGAATCGTATAGATAGCTTTTAAAGTTCTGTCATTTGCGACACAGTCTAAATAAATCTCTTCAATTTCCCCTATAGATGCCCCCTCAAGATCGGATCCTACTTCTCTAATGAATCCTTCAGACCTTAGAATAGCCCTAACGGTTCCTGGGAAGCTGGGCCCCTCGACTATAACCACGTCATCTTTGTCCACAAAGGTCGCACAGAATGCCTCCATACAGCCAGAACTCCCATTGTAAAAAGCGAATTGATCAGGAATGGCAGAATGATCGGTAAACCCATAATCAGGATCACTCAAAATAGCCTTTAAATCTGCATCGCCGCTACCGTATTCATATTCTAGTGCTTTCACATCTCCTGATTCGAGAATATCGGATATGTGCTTCGCGAATGCTAGGGAGGGCAGATTTTCCCTATCAGGCATACCGACACGTAGATCAATGAGGTTTGAATTATCTGAGCCGACACCCCACGGGGTGCTAACCTTATCCGAGCCAGCCCCTCTCAGCTTGGCACCTTGTGAAATGAGATGACTTATTTCAAACTTCTTTTTATTCATAATCAGGAAATATTTTAGCCTAACCAATCCAGATTTTACTCAGCAGGTTTATAATCTTAAACTACTAATAACGAAGGGAGACTTGATATGGCTGAAAGCGGCAATATTGAATCACGAGTCAAAAATATCCTGCAAGATCTGAAAGTTGAGTATGAATGGATAGAAGTAGATCCAGATTTTGCAGACACGTCACAGTTTTGCGAAAAGTATGGGTTCAGAATGGAAGAATCTGGAAATACGATAATAGTCGCCTCTAAAAGAGGTGAAAAGAAATTTTCAGGATGTATTGTTCTCGGCACCGATAGGCTTGATGTTAATAAAAAAGTTAAAAGCTTGATGGGTGTTTCCCGTTTATCATTCGCTAACGCAGNGGACACGGTACAGCTGACTGGCATGATGATTGGAGGAGTCACTCCTTTTGCATTACCAATANANCTCCCCATCTACGTAGACCANAAAATTATGAGNTTGGAGAAATTGATAGTNGGCGGNGGAAGTCGATCNGGAAANATATTNATCCACCCTGATGAANTGCTTAANATTTCCTCNGTNCAGGTAATANAAGATCTATCTNTGAGTTAGGGNGATACNTATCACTCACNCCAATNTANAACNAANCNNCGTTGAGCCTCATTCTCCGGGGATTTTCTAAAATCTCCAGCAACTCCTTTCCTTATTTCAGGAATCCTCTCAAGTGCTTTTTCACCAACCATACCGTGCCGGGATAAAAGACAACCCACGACAATCCCCGTCCTTCCCAATCCTCTGAAACAATGAATGTAAACAGACCTCCCCTCAAAAACTTCAGAATCGATAAGATCCAGTATTTCCTTCATTTGTTCTAGACTGGTCACATTTTTATCTGGGATTGGAAAACGATAATATTCCGACCTACGAGAACGCTTGCGTCTCTGTGTATGCAAATGCATGTTGTATGGTGGCCGCTCCCCTGACTCTGTAAGATCGATAAACGTGTCAATCCCAGAGTCCATCAGTTGTCCGATTTTCCAGCCTGGGGAGTTACGAGCAGCAAATCTACTTCTAAACAATGCGATAACAGAATGAACAACAGAGGCGATGAAAGTCGAGGGGTTTTTCGAGAACTGCTTACCTGGGTACTCTCCAGCAGCTATCTTTCCTATTAGCACCCAGTATGAAAAAGGATTTATAGTATCCGATGTAAGCTCTCTGGCATCATCGAAAAGATCATTAACATATTTAGACGCCGATTTTGATTTGGAAGACATAGCATTACGATAACATTATCTTGAAAAAATCTACCAGAGGAATGCAGTGAACGAAGATAAAGAAAAAAACCTAGTCTGGATAGACTTAGAAATGACGGGCCTTGAGGACGAACATGTAGTAATAGAGATCGCCTCATTGGTAACAGATTCTCATTTGAATGAGTTAGCGGAAGGTCCGGTTATAGCGGTGAGTAGAACCAAAGCAGAAATGGATGGGATAAACGAATGGTCTCTTGAGCAACATACAAAGTCAGGACTCTTAAAGAGATGTGAAACCTCTTCAATTGACATAACTTCTGCCGAAAAACAAACCATAGATTTTTTAGAATCCTGGACCGTTCCTGGGAAGTCTCCTATCTGTGGTAATTCCATAGCAACAGACAGAAGATTCATTCGTAAGGAAATGCCTTTGCTAGACCAATATCTTCACTACCGTATGATTGATGTCTCTACAGTGAAAGAGATTGTTGAACGATGGTATCCAGACTTAGAAGCCCCACCCAAAAAGGGGCAACACCTAGCATTAGTTGATATAAGGGAAAGCATCTCAGAATTGCAATGGTACAAAAACCACGTATTTAAGCCTGGCAAATGAAATAGAAACATGGGAAATAGCGAAGATTCTACATCCGCAATCAGGAAATTGTGGAAATTTAGTAACCTTGAAGACACTTATCTGGACAAAATCTCACTTACCGGGTCAGAACCTATCCTACCTTCAGTATATAAAACAGGTGTGGCCTCCCAATCCTCCATAACTGTAGCAGCTATGGCTGCAGCGAAAATCTGGGAATCAAGGACCGGAGAATCCCAAAAAGTGTCGGTTGACATGAAACATGCAGCCATAGCATTCAGAAGTGAACGATACCTAGATTACGAAAGCTATAAATACGGATCAACTTCTCATTCTGGAATGAGAAATCATCCCGACTCAATACACGGCTTCTATGTTTGTGGAGATGGAGGATGGCTCCAAATTCATGCTAACTACCCCGCCCACAGAAACGGGGTATTAGAAGCGTTAGATTCTGAGGCTTCTGCGGCTGGTGTCCAAAAAGTTTTAATGAACATGAAAGCACTTGATGCTGAGGAATATCTTAGTAAAAAGGGTCTTCCGGTCGGAATGATGAGAACTCTTAATGAATGGGATCACCACCCTCAAGGAATATCCGTATCCAATCTCCCCATCATAGAAATAGAAAGAATTGGAGACTCAAAAAAACTTAACTTCACGAATGATCCAGATAGACCGCTAGAAGGGGTGAAAGTACTGGAACTCACAAAAGTATTGGCTGGTCCGTTAATGGGAAGAACTCTCGCTGAGCACGGAGCTGACATATTATGGCTTAACGATCCACATCTAGACGTGATAGACGGTCTGGTCATAGACATGTCGAGAGGCAAGCGTCCTGCTCACCTTGATCTAAATAATGAAAATGACCGAAACCATTTCATCAATTTAACTAGAACAACTGACATATTTATCCAGGGATACCGCCCCGGTAGCCTCGGGGCCAAAGGGTTTTCCCCGGAAAGTATGGCCGAGATAAGACCAGGAATAATATGCGTGGAACTCTCAGCATTTAGTCATTTAGGTCCATGGTCAAATAAGCGAGGTTTCGACAGTATCGTCCAGACAGTTAGTGGAATTGGCAGGGAAGGTGGAAAAGCAGCTGGAGAGGAGGGCATGATACATATGCCCTGCCAAGCATTGGATCATGCAACTGGATATTTAGGTGCTTTTGGAGCGATGATTGCCCTACTTAGACAAAGAAGTGAGGGTGGAAGCTGGCTTGTTAGAGTGTCGTTGGCCCAGACAAGTCGGTGGCTCAAGTCATTGGGAAGGCTAGATCAGGTAGATTCAAAAGACATACCCGATACGGAAGTAAACGACTACTTGCAAGAAACAGTCTCTCCATACGGCAGGGTTTCCTTCACCAAACCAGCTGCCCAGCTGTCTAAAACTCCTGCTTATTGGTCTTTACCACCATCCCCATTCGGCACATTTGAACCAAGTTGGCAATAATGGGGTTAGCTTAGCTGTTATTATCACTTACCTTCATTCTCTATTTTTAAAAGGCACATACATTAAATGAATAAAGATGCAGGCATATCAGAAGATTTCATCAGAGATATTGTCAAAGAAGATATCGAATCGGGGAAACACGCCTCAATCGTAACGAGGTTTCCCCCTGAACCAAATGGGTTTTTACATATAGGCCATGCCACATCTATTTGCCTAAATTTCGGGATAGCCGCTGAGAATGAGGGAAGTAAATGTAACCTTCGTTTTGACGATACAAATCCGTCTAAGGAGAATCAGGATTTCGTAGACTCCATCAAAAAGGACATAGAATGGCTCGGATTCAAATGGGCTGGAGAAATTCTATATGCCTCAGATTACTTTGACCAATTATATAATTTCGCGTTAACACTTATTAAGGATGGAAAAGCCTACGTTGACAGCCGATCTCAAGATCAAATTAGATCTACAAGAGGAACACTTACAGAACCAGGACAAAACAGCCCCCATAGAGATAGGACCCCTGAAGAAAACCTAAGCATTCTAAAAAATATGCGTGAAGGAGTCCTAGAGGAAGGTTCTCACGTTCTACGAGCAAAAATAGACATGGCTTCTCCAAATATGAACATGAGGGATCCTGTTATGTACAGAATCCTCAAAACTCCTCACCACCAGACTGGGACAGAATGGCCAATCTATCCTATGTATGATTTTGCCCATGGGTTGTCTGACTCAATAGAAAACGTAACTCATTCGCTATGTACTATGGAATACGAAGACCACAGGCCACTATACGAGTGGTTCTTGAACGAATTAAAGGTATTCCCATCCAGACAAATAGAATTTGGAAAGGTTTTATTAAGTCATACCATCTTAAGCAAACGTAATTTATTGAAACTGGTGGAAGCTAAGCATGTCGAGGGATGGGACGACCCAAGAATGCCGACAATTTCAGGTATGAGAAGACTTGGATACACACCATCTTCCATAAGAAATTTCTGTAAAAAAGTAGGTATGTCCAGGCGTTCGAATGTGGCGGATATAGCTTTGCTTGAACACTGCTTAAGAGATGACCTCAACAGCATTTCACAGCGCAGAATGGCGGTAATCAATCCTCTTAAAGTCACGATAGAAAATTATCCCGAAAACGCTGATGAGCTCCTACCAGCATTCAATCATCCAGGGGATGAAACCCTGGGGTCTCGGGAGATACCTTTCTCCAAAGAGCTATATATTGAGCGTGATGACTTTATGGAAAACCCACCACGTAAATTTTTTAGATTATCCCCTGGAACAGAAGTACGACTTAGGTACGGATTCTTTATTAAATGTAAGGATGTAGTGAAAGATTCTGAAACCGGTGAAGTAACGGAAGTGGTGTGCACTTATGACCCCAGTACAAAAGGTGGGTCCGCTCCCGACGGCAGAAAGGTAAAAGCAACAATTCACTGGGTAAGTGCAAAACACGCAATACAATCAGAAGTCAGACTGTACGACCGATTATGTCTTGACCCTAACCCAGACATAGGTGAGGATGACGCTCTGGCATCCGTCTTGAATCCCAATTCCTTAAATGTCATCAGCAACGCAATGCTAGAGCCGTCGCTAAAGAACGTCTCCAAGGGTGATACATTCCAGTTTGAAAGACTCGGATATTTCTGCGCAGATTCTGAAAATCACACCCCTGAAAAGCCAGTCTTCAATAGAACAGTCACATTGCGGGATACCTGGGCGAAAATTCAGAAATCACAAAAAGCTA
>NZSI01000047.1 GCA_002696685.1 Chloroflexota bacterium
CCTTTTCTTGAACATGACGATGCTAACAGGGCCTTAATGGGGTCAAACATGCAAAGACAGGCAGTTCCTCTCTTGAAACCTGAATTCCCGTTGGTAGGAACAGGAATGGAGGAAAGGGTAGCTAAAGATAGTGGGCAAGTTGTGCTAGCTAAGGTGGACGGGATAGTTACGAGTGTCACCGGTACAAACATTGAAATAACGGATGAGAAAGAGAAAATTCATGACCATAAGCTCATAAAATTTCATAGAAGTAACCAAGGCACCTGCATCAATCAACGACCCATAGTTGATAAATTCACCCCTGTAAAGGAAGGAGACGTGCTGGCTGATGGGTCCTCTACAGACGCAGGGAAACTCGCGCTTGGTCAAAACGTGCTATGCGCGTTCATGACGTGGGAAGGGTACAACTTTGAAGATGCCATTATCATAAGCAATAGGCTTATAAAGGAAGATAAGTTCACGTCCATACACGTAGAGAAACACGAAATTGAGGCACGAGATACAAAATTAGGCCCAGAAGAAATAACTAGGGATATCCCAAATATTGGAGAAGAAAGTCTTCGAAACCTTGATGAGGACGGGATAATACGTATTGGGGCTGAGGTGAGTAATAGAGACATACTGGTGGGGAAAATCACTCCTAAGGGTGAAACCGAGCTCAGTGCAGAGGAAAAGCTGTTAAGAGCCATATTTGGTGAGAAAGCGCGAGATGTTAAGGACTCCTCACTGTATGTGCCACATGGTCAAGGTGGAAAGATTATCGAAGTTAAGATTCTTGAAAGAGAAAACGGCGATGATTTACCTCCAGGCGTAAACAAATTAGTTCGGGTATGGATCGCACAGACTCGTAAAATCACTGAGGGCGATAAGATGGCAGGGCGCCACGGTAATAAGGGAGTCGTAGCAAAGATACTTCCGGAAGAAGATATGCCCTTCCTACCTGACGGTACGCCCATAGACATAATTCTTAACCCAATCGGGGTACCCTCACGCATGAATCTTGGGCAAGTTCTTGAAACCCACCTGGGTTGGGCTGCTAAGCGACTTGGATTTAGTGCTGAAACTCCGGTTTTTGATGGAGCGGAAGACTCGGCAATCGAGGATGAACTGGCTAAAGCCTGGATTATCGAACAATCAGGGGCTATCCCAGCTACAAGCGCCTTGGAAAATAACATCGAAAACGTTGATCTGGATTCTATAAGTGACTATCTAGAAAAGCGTGGATTCGACTTTGATGACATATTTGTCAATAAAAGTCCAAATGCAGCCCGTACCGCTTGTTTAAAAATATGGCTCGCCGAAGTCGCAAACCGTGATTCATCAGATCTGAATGTTGAGGAAATGATGGAGTTAGCTCTGGAACTAAGTAGGGACTATCAGCTAGCTGCACCGATTTTGGGGAAGTCGATGCTTTTTGACGGCAGAAGTGGTGAAGCATTCGATCAGCCTATAACAGTTGGATACATATATATGCTCAAACTGATCCATTTGGTGGAAGATAAGATTCACGCTAGGGCAACAGGTCCTTACTCGCTTATCACGCAACAACCCCTCGGTGGAAAAGCACAAATGGGTGGTCAACGGTTTGGGGAAATGGAAGTTTGGGCGTTGGAAGCGTACAGCGCGGCCCATAATCTACGAGAAATGCTAACTATAAAATCAGACGATGAGATTGGTAGAGTGAAAACCTATGAAGCGATTGTAAAAGGTGAGGATGTTGCACAACCTGGCATACCGCAATCATTCCATGTGCTAATGAAAGAACTCCAAAGCCTAGGNCTATCGGTAGAGCTTGAAAATAATGCCCATGATGAAATGGGTTTGGCGGAGCAAGACAATTTCTTTGGACAACCAAGTAAGATGGAAGATCCTCTGGCATTGCTAGAAGGAGCAACGATTGCCCAAGACNAAGAAGAAGACTCGTCCACTCCGAATGACGAAGAAGAAAGCGTATCAAGTTCATATGTACCAGCTGAAAATGACACTACTGTTGACGAATCTCCCGAACCTTCAGACACCAGCGTGGCAGAAGACGATCAACCTCTGACAAGTGGAGATAGCTAGCAGGTAGCTCAATTTTTAAAATTGGATCGTCGAATATTTATTTCAACGGAGAATAACAAATGGCACAGGTCGCTAACGATTTCGATGCAATTACAATATCACTAGCATCTCCTGAAACCATATCCAGATGGTCATGGGGTGAAGTCACTAAACCTGANACTATAAACTACCGAACCTTACGGCCAGAAAAAGAGGGGCTGTTTTGTGAACGTATTTTTGGCCCCACCAAAGACTGGGAATGCTTTTGCGGAAAGTACAAGAAAATAAGGTTCAGGGGAGTTACGTGCGATAGATGTGGGGTAGAAGTAGCGCGGTCAAAGGTAAGACGGGAAAGAATGGGTCATATAGACCTAGCCGCCCCAGTGGCCCACATATGGTTTTCAAAAGGGACGCCGAGCCGCCTCGGACTACTACTTGATCTATCTCCAAGAAACCTCGACAGAGTCTTATATTTTGCCCAATATCTAGTCACTGATGTAGATGACTCTACCAAAGAACAACATCTGGAAATTTTACATTCAGACCTAGACTCATTAACGAAGGAAAATGAGGAAAAACTCAAGGAAATATCTAATGTCCTTCAAAAAGAGATAGATTCGCAAATCAATGATGTTGAGTCTGCAATGGCTGGCCTCATACAAGAAGAAGGTGACTCTGAGCCAAGCGAAGAGTATAAAGAGGCCGAATTAAAGATCTCCANTCTTCAGGAAGGACTATCAGCAAGGATCTCTGANGCCCAAGAACCNATTAATGAGGAATATCAACCCAAGTTGGAAAACTTAGGTTCTATGATTAAGGACCTTCAAAACCTANATGTAACCCAATTACTAACGGAATCACAGTTTAGGACACATAGGGACAATTTTCCTGGAATTTTTGAAGCCGGAATGGGAGCTGAGTCAGTACTAAAAGTTCTTGAGAGTGAACATATAGACCTTGATAATCTCCGGGATCAACTGCAAGAAGAAATGCAATCAACATCCGGGCAGAAGCGTAAAAAAGCAATAAAACGACTGAGGGTCGTAGAGTCCTTTCGCAAAAGCTCTAATAAGCCAGAATGGATGGTTCTGACAAGGCTACCAGTGCTGCCTCCCGACTTGCGGCCCATGGTCCAGCTGGACGGGGGAAGGTTCGCCACAAGCGATCTTAATGACTTATACAGAAGGGTTATCAACCGGAATAATCGGCTAAGAAGACTTGTAGAGCTACAAGCCCCTGAGATTATAGTCCGTAATGAGAAAAGGATGCTACAGGAGTCTGTTGATGCACTTATTGACAACGGTAGGCGCGGACGAGCAGTAGCTGGTAGTCACAACCACAAACTGAAATCGCTCTCTGATCTTCTCCGTGGTAAACAGGGAAGATTTCGACAAAACCTCCTAGGGAAAAGAGTTGACTACAGCGGAAGGTCTGTAATCATAGCTGGACCTGAACTTAAGCTCCACCAATGCGGATTGCCTAGGAAAATGGCGCTGGAGCTATTCAAACCTTTTGTTATGCACAAGTTGGTCCTTCGGGGGTATGCTCACAATATACGAAGCGCTAAGAGGCTAGCAGAGCGAAACCGATCAGAGGTCTGGGAAATTCTGGGCGAAGTGGTCAAAGATAGACCGGTCCTTCTCAACAGAGCTCCAACTTTGCATAGACTTGGAATTCAGGCTTTTGAGCCTGTGCTTATAGAAGGAAGTGCTATAAGAGTACATCCGCTGGTCTGTACAGCTTTCAACGCGGACTTTGATGGAGACCAAATGGCAGTGCACGTNCCTCTTTCAAGAATATCTGTTCTTGAAGCCAGAAAACTAATGCTCAGCACCTTCAACATGCTCGCGCCTAGTTCGGGGGAACCTATTGTCACCCCATCACTTGACATGGTACTCGGTTGCTACTACATGACATCGATTGACCAAAATGCAAAAGGAGCTGGCGGACGTTTTAGCAACTTTGCAGATGCAACTTTGGCTCATGAGGTGAATGCCATTGCACTGCGAGCCCCAATCCATGTTAGAAACAAGGAATCTGAATGGATTGAAACCACTGTAGGAAGAATATTATTTAATGATGTTTTACCCGACGNAATCCCCTATGAAAACGATGAGGTTGAGAGGAATAGANTAAGAGAACTCACGAGCCAGTGTTTTAAAACCTTGGGAAATGAGGGAACGGCTGTAGTCCTCGACGATATCAAAAGTTTGGGATTCAAGAATGCGTCAAAATCAGGTGTTTCGATTGCAATTAACGACGTCCGGGTCTCATCAAAAAAATCTGAAATCGTTGCTAAAGCTGAGGATGCCGTTACCCAGCTTGATGAACAATACATGGATGGCCTGATAACAGACGATGAAAAATACAATGCTACTGTCCGAATATGGACAGACGCTAATGATGAATTAACTCAAGTTATTGCCGAAGACCTGCCTAATTACGGTGGGATTTACATGATGGCAAACTCTGGAGCCAAAGGNAATATAGCGCAAATCAAGCAGATGGCAGGTATGCGTGGTCTAATGTCAAACCCAAGAGGGAGAATCATCGACAGACCAATAAAATCCAACTTTCGTGAAGGGCTCACAGTACTTGAATATTTTATATCGACTCACGGCGCCCGAAAGGGATTGGCAGACACAGCTCTACGAACCGCAGACAGCGGCTATCTAACAAGACGACTGATAGACGTGGCCCAAGAGGTTATCGTCATGGAAAAAGACTGTGAAGCTGAACAAGGCCTCGTGATTTCAGAGTATCAAGATGAAGCACTAAAAGATCTTTTCTTTGAAAGAGTAAAGTTCAGGTACCTGTCCTCACCCGTTCCCCATCCAGACACAGGTGAAGTTTTGATAGACAGAAACTCAATTATTGGGGACCAGGAAATTGATCTGTTGAAAAATGCAGGCGTTACGACTGCCGAGGTTAGATCCCCATTAACGTGTGTGGCAGAAAAAGGCCTATGCAGATTATGTTACGGACTATCATTAGCAAACCTGAAACCGATCATGATAGGTGATGCAGTGGGAATTATTGCTGCCCAGAGCATTGGTGAACCAGGCACGCAGCTAACAATGAGAACTTTTCACACAGGTGGTGTCGCAGGCTCAGATATCACTAGCGGTTTACCAAGGGTTGAAGAGCTATTTGAGGCTCGCTCCCCTAAGGGCGCTGCAGTCCTATCTGAGATTTCTGGCCATGCTGAGCTTCTAGAAGGGCCTGAAGGCAGATCCGTTAGGATTATGAACTCGGAAGAGCTTGTAGATGAATATACCGTTACTGGATATACACCTATGGTTGAAGACGGAGACACAGTAATAATTGGAACATCGATCGCTTCTCAGGATAAAGATGATACTGAAGATATACAGGCTCGAAATTCTGGTGTGGTAAGTATCGAGAAAAATACTATAACCATAACCTGGACGGACGAAGAGCAAAGAGAGTATCCCATCCCTGCTGCCTCTAACCTAGAAATTTCTGACGGTGACGAGGTCGAGGCGGGACAAGCCATAACCTCAGGACCTAAGAATCCACAGCAAATATTAGAAATCCAGGGACGTGAAGCTGTTCAGTCGTACCTAATTGAAGAAGTACAAAAAGTTTATAGATCTCAGGGCGTTCCAATCCATGACAAACATATCGAGGCCATCATCAGGCAAATGCTCAGAAGGGTTCAGATCCACGAACCAGGGGATACCGATCTCCTACCAGGAGACCCCTTGGATCGTAAGGCATTTGCCCAGAAAAATTCAGAAATAATGGCCGAGGGAGGAGATCCGGCTACTGCAATACCAATATTACTTGGTATCACTAGAGCTTCACTGCATATGGACAGTTTCCTGGCGGCAGCCTCCTTCCAAGAAACAACTAGGGTACTTACGGAGTCAGCGGTCTCAGGAAAAAGAGATTTATTGACTGGTCTAAAGGAAAATGTCATCATCGGGCGACTAATTCCTGCGCGATACGACAATACTCCAGAAGGAAAGGAAAAGCTTGGACTGACCGATCTTGAAAATCTCACGGCGCTGGACTCAATCCCAGAGAGTCCTCCACCTCCAGAGTTTGAAGACGAGCACGGTAATTTAATCACAGTAACCGAAATTGAGGCGAAAGATAAGNGTACTGAAACCAGTAAAGAAAAGCAGCCTATGGAGGATCCAACAGCAGACTAACTATTTAGGTTTTTCAACCTCAAATAAAGAGGACGAGTCTGGGTACCATCTCTTAGTTTGAGATAAATTCCTACTAAGTGTCTGTACTAAATCATAAATATAGACCATATTAAAAATTAAACGTTTGGGAAAAGGGTGCCCAGCAGGGTATAAAGAGGAAGTCGGTCTAAATCCGACACTGTCCCGCAACGGTAGGTTCTCTGACAGAACAAGTCCGGTCCACCACCTTACCCATTCATCTAGGCCTTCGCGGAAAGGTGTCAGATGTGTAAGAAACCNGTTTCCCACCACTACTCTGCCCTAAATTTCCANAGGCAAGAGTTTGTTGACNGTAGCTATCCCTAGCAGAAATCAACCCCTCGGATCAAAGTTCCGAATTCTCTCTGTAACCTTCTAAGAAAGCCTTTTCAGCCTGAGAGGTAATCGGTTGCAGAAAAAAAGAAATAAAAATATATCGATATCCGCTCTGATTTTTATTGTGCTTGTTTTTTGGTTAGGCTGTTCCAATTCAATCCCGGAACTTCCTATTTCTGCAGCTNCAGCAGCTCCAGCTCAAGAATTAACCTATCCAAAAATCACGCCTCTCCAGCCAATTAAACCTGCACCGGCAGCACCGGCAGCACCGGCAGCACCGGCAGCACCGGCAGCACCGGCAGCCTATACAACTGTCGCAAAAGAAGAAAGTAGCCAAACAAAAGCGACTCAAAATCCCAAAAGTAAACCCAACCTGAAAAACAGTCCAAGNTTGGCAACTTTCCCCGTGGTAATTATGGACAATGAAGNCCATGAAGTAATTTTTACAAAGGCCCCGGAACGTATCGTCGCTTTTGACTCAGCAGCGGTGGAGACTATATTTGCTATAGGTGAAGGAGACAGGGTAGTTGCCACACATGATTACGTTTCATACCCTCCAAAAGTGAATTCGATAAAAAAAGTTGGTGACGCTTTCAATATGGACATAGAGGCAATCGTCAATTTGGATCCAGATCTTGTGTATATATTTTATCCAACATTCAAGGAGCAGCTCAAAAATGCAGGCCTTAAGGTTTTACTAATACCGACAATCGACGATGATTTCCAAAAAACCGCTGATTTATTTCGAATGTGGGGTTCGATAACAGGTGCTGTTAAAGAGGCAAATATTCTCGCCTCCGACTTCGAGATGAGAGTTGCTGCGATCCAGAACATGTTATCGCCATATAAATCAGGTCCAACAGTATTCCAGGATGTTGGAGGACTTTGGACCCCTGGAAACGATACCCTGATAGGAAACGTCTTCAAAACTCTGAAACTCCAAAACGTAGCCCATGACGTCCAGGGCTACACACAGTTCAGCCCGGAGATGTTAATAGAGAGAAACCCTCAGTATATTATTGCGTCACATGGTGACAGCATAAGCTNCGATAACAAATTCAAAAATCTTACCGCTGTACGTAATGGTGCTGTAATAACCCCTGATGAGGATTATCTGTCGACATCGGGTCCACGTTTCATACTTGGAGTGGAAGNATTAGCCAAAACCATATACCCAGGTCTTTGGAAGAGATAGGTCATTCTAGGNAAAGGAAATCGCAAATGACTGATCAAACATCTCACACTAGGTTGAN
Source organism: Chloroflexota bacterium (assembly GCA_002696685.1). The sequence goes on from NZSI01000047.1 coordinate 7,829, forward strand.
CCATGAAAAATCTNGGAAATTTCCTTGGTTGAGACTATCGGTGGGAATATTGGGGGCAATTGTCTGCTGCTTAGTCGCAGCATCTGTTGGCTCAGTTGGAATTAATCCAACCTCCACTGTTTTGATAGCATTATCGAGAGTCCCGATAATAGACGTATCCCAAACATGGCCGGAGTCTTGGGACACCATATTATGGAAACTCAGATTTCCCCGAGTCATTTTAGCTCTAATAGTCGGCGCATCTCTCTCAGTCTCGGGAGCAACTTTTCAGGGCCTATTTCGCAATCCTCTAGCAGACCCGTATTTAATTGGAGTAGCCTCTGGAGCCTCCCTGGGCGCAACCGTTGTCTTCCTAACAGGAATACCATTTAGTTATGGAGGCATCAGCATATTGCCCATTGCCTCTTTTACAGGTGCGTTGATAGCCGTTTCTGTTGCTTATGGAATAGCTGTTCGTTCCACTAGTACTCGTCTTACAACGCTCATTCTCGCAGGGGTGGCAATCGGTTCTTTCTCCACGGCAATAGCAAGCCTACTAATGCTGAAAAGTGATCCTGACTTAAGGGTGGTTTTAAGTTGGATTATGGGGGGATTTATCAAAGCTCAGTGGAGCCATAGTTTGTTTCTAATACCGTACTTACTCCCAGGGTTCATCNTAACATTCGCTTACAGCAGAATCTTAAACACAATGCAATTAGATGAAGAATACGCCTCTAGCTTAGGAGTAAATATCGAACGCACAAAAAAAATATTAATCTTGGTTGCAACAATGATGACTGCAGCCGTCGTCTCCTTTAGTGGTTTAATCGGATTCGTGGGATTGGTTGCTCCTCATGTAGTGAGACTCATCTGGCATTCTGATTTCAGAACACTCATCCCTATGGCAGCGATTGTTGGTGGTTGTTTTCTAGTCATAGCCGATCTAATTGCCCGTACTGTATTGAGTCCAGGTGAGATACCTGTTGGAATTGTAACGGCATTATGCGGTGCTCCATTTTTTATATATTTGTTGATAAGGAATCGGCAAGATACGACATGACTACTGGTATAGCTCTGACAAACATACGGTTTTCATACGGCAAAAACGATGTCATCAAAAACGTGGATTTGGAAATAGGAAATACAGAGATAGTCTCTTTGGTTGGTCCAAATGGTGCGGGTAAAACTACATTACTAAAACTGATAGGCGGTTTGTTAAAGCCATCTCATGGGGAAGTATACGTAATGGGGCAACAAATAGGAGAAATTAGTCCCAGATCTAGAGCTCGGATTGTATCAACTGTACCCCAAAATCCCCGCCTTCCACAAAATGTGAAACTTTCTGAATTCGTAATGCTGGGCAGAAATGCACATCTCAGCCTCACACAATGGGAGAGCGACGAAGATATCCAGGTGGTTTACGAAGCACTGGATGTTACTGACACTCTAAAAATCAAAGAACGTCAACTAGGCAAAATATCCGGCGGTGAACTACAAAGAGGTATGCTTGCACTGGCTCTCGCCCAAAACTCTCCCGTCATGCTGTTTGATGAGCCTACATCCAATCTAGACCTATCGCATCAATCGAAGATGATGAATCTTATCGCAAATTCACACGAATCCAGGTTAGGGCCCACTGTCATAGGTATTCATGATCTAACACTGGCTGCTAGGTATAGTAGCCGAATGATCTTGGTCTCAGAGGGAAAGGTATTTGCAGACGGGACACCAGAGGAAGTTTTAACTCCGGCTAATATAAAAGAAGCGTATGGAGCAGAAGTTGCCATTATCCCTCATCCGGAGGGAGGGTCGCCTGTGGTACTACCCGTTTTTAATTCATATCCGAAGACGAAGTAAAGGTTTATCTCAGATTCATTCCAAATTGCCATCTGACTTGTAGCGTTGGGCATTATCCGAATAAACTCCAACAAGCCACTTTTGCAAATCTAAATGTTTTTGCTGAACTTCACCGCGAATCCTCGCAGGAATACCCATTACGATAGATCCAGAAGGAATTTCCATGTTCTCCACCACCATNGCACCAGATCCAATGATCGTATTCTTACCTATTTTCACTCCATCGTTGACGATGGCCCCATTACCTATCAGACAACCATCACCTATCTCCATTCCATGACACAGCACTCTGTGGGCAATGACTACGCTGTCNCCGATAAAAACATTTGCATCGCCATGAACGATAGAATTATCCTGAATATTAGTGTGTTTGCCAATTGTTACTTTCCCCATGTCCCCCCGGACCACAGCACCCGGCCAGACACTAGATCCTTCACCAATCTCGACATTCCCCACTACATAAGCAGCTTCACTAACAAAAGCCGTAGGGTGAATTACTGGAATACTACTACCAAGTGACTTAATCAAACTTACCTCCTGTGACATAGGTCAAGAACAATCTAAATTATTTTAAAACATATAGTTGTTTTTTGATTAGTGGACTATGCTATTCTGTGGCGATTTCTATAATAAAGTGTCATTCGGCTAACCAATTCAACAACAATTCTAGTCTAACGGAGCCTCAAAACTTTGAAATTTGATGGTGGTCATAAATTTTTAGTTATTATGACGGTTTTCATGCTACTAGCTGTGGCAGGATGTACAAGAGGAAAAATGAGCGATAGCTCTGATAGTGAATACATTCAGTCCGAGCTNGTCCAAGAACAAAGTACTCCCTATCCTACGTCTACCCCCTACCCAACATCTACCCCCTATCCGATATCCAGTACCCCACGTCCTCAAAAATCCCCAACTCCGGAACTAGACGCCCTATTTATATATAACAGGGCTGTACATTCACTAAGAATTGAAGAATACACTGATGCGGTTAACGGTTTTTCGCAAGTAATAAGACGAATGCCGGACTTGGCTATAGCATATAAGGGAAGAGGAGGATCCTACTACTACTCCGAGAGAATAGACTTTGCAATGGAAGATCTCGAATCAGCCTTGTCGATAGATCCCAATCTAGGGGGAGCACATATGTATCTAGGTATGATCTACAGGGATCAGGGGGACATAATCANAGCTAAGGAATATCTGAATACAGCTGTTAAACTAATTCATCCCGTAAGGGAGAGATGGGAAATGGAAGTAGCGGTCAAAGCTCTAAGCGATTTGAATGATAAAGTCGTTAAGTAATACCTAACGGAGAATTATCAAAGGCGTACCCTGTGAAANCTGGTCCCCTGGATCAACTACAATTCTTGTTACCTCACCTGCAACATCAGTAATAACAATTTGTTGCATCTTCATAGACTCCAAAATACAAACCTGGTCACCTATTTCAAGTAAATCACCGATATTGACTGAAACCGATATTACAGAACCCGGCATGGGTGAATCGAAAAACTTGTGACCTCCATTTTGAGATTTATGAATGCCNTCCATCTCATCCGAGTTAATTGAAGGCAATTTAGATTGTGAGTTTTTTTCTTGCTCCGATACAATACCCGTATCGGTCAGGGACACCTCGTACATTTCACCATCAACCAATACCTTTATCGGATTTGATGCAATGTCCTCTACCTCTACCTGATACCATCTAGTTCCCACGCGAATTTGCAACTTATTGTTCATATCAGTTGACCAACGAAATGAACACACCGGCTATGACAGCCGACCCGATAACCCCGGCAACATTGGGTCCCATAGCATGTGGTAGGAGAAAAGAATTGGGATTTTCCTCTTGACCTATCTGGTGGGAAATTCGAGCTGCCATAGGCACCGCAGAAACACCTGCAGACCCAATGAGTGGGTTTATCTTTTCTTTCAGGAAAAGATTCATGAGGCGAGCAAATAAAATACCTCCGACAGTTCCGAAGGAGAAAGCCAACAGNCCCAACCCTAAGATAACGAGAGTTTGAAAATCGAACACTCGCTCTGCGGTCAGTTGAGTCCCCACTGTAATCATCAGGAATATAGTCGCAATATTCAGGACCTCATTCGAAGCTGCTTTAGTAAGCCTTGGGACGACGCCGCTTTCCCTAAAAATATTTCCAATCATAAACATCGCTATCAACGGAGCAGACTTGGGTACTATCAATATAATAGCGATAAGAGCGACATGCGGAAAAATAAGTCTCTCTAACTTCGAAACATCCCTAGGAGGAGACATCACGATTTGACGTTCCTTTTTTGTCGTAAACAGTCTCATCAATGGAGGCTGTATAAATGCAACTGATGCCATGTATGAATACGCAATCACAGCGGTAACGCCAAGAATTTCAGGAGCCAATCGGGCTGATAGAAATATTGTGGTAGGTCCATCTGCTCCACCTATAATTCCTATGGAAGCTGCTTCCTCTATCCCAAATCCCATTCCAAGTGATCCCGCAAAAAGTGCTCCCCAAAAAGCGACAAATATACCCACTTGAGCCGCAGCTCCTANAAGCAAAGTCTTGGGATTGGCGATTACAGGCCCAAAATCGGTTAACGNTCCTATCCCAAGGAAAATTATTGGCGGCAATATATTCCAAAAAGAGAGACCATAGTAAAAAAATATTCCAAATATCCCCGCTCCCTGAACATCGCTTGTATCTGCGGGAGAATCCACTAACCCCGTTAGAGGCAAATTAGCTGCTACTATTCCCAAACCTATAGGCAGTAATTCATAGGGTTCTAATTTCTTTCNAATTGCCAGCGCGATAAACCCGACGCCTACTAGAATCATGATGCCCTGGCGCCAGTCTAAATTAACTATGCCCGTGGTAGATATAAAATCAAAAAACTCTTGCATTTAGTTTTATCAATTTCCAGTGTTAGGACGGCGACTATTAGTCTTAGCGTAAATAACAGAGGCAGCCACAGCTGCAGCGATTGATTTGTTTTTGGATTCTAAAATTTTTTCATCCTCGCTAAGGACATCTTTTAAAAATATTTTTCGTNCCAAAANTCTTACCGTAACAATAGAGCCGATAAGAACNAGGAGAAGGGAAAAGGCCGTTACCATACCGACAACGGTTAGATATANCGCTTGGGTGAAAGTGGAAGAGTCGATTTGAATAATATTACCTGCAGTGGGATTATATAGCCTGAAAAGTCTACACTATTACCATTCNCTCAAACCAATTTNATTATNATGGCAAAAAGTACTAAAAAGTCCCCTAAACAGAATGANCCNGATAATAATTCCCAACAACTTAGGAGTCCATCACTAGTTGAATACGGGTTTAGNGCGGCAACACTAGACTCGTCCATATTCCCAGCGTTCCGATCTAAAGCGGAACTGGTTCTTCATTCTCTAGGCTCTGTGGCTGCAACAGGCTTATCTCTGGCGATTTGGGTTCAATATTCGGGAAATAGTCCCCTCCCTACAGGGGGACTAAACAGCATATATCCCGTACTAGTTTCATTTAGCACTGTCATGGTAGGTTGGATGATGTGGGCCTTTGTTGCTAAGGCTATTTGCAACATGATGGGCAGCGAAATCGACTTCAGATCAAGCATGAGGTCAATTGGAATAGCCTATAGCCCTGGAGTTTTTCTCGTCTTTGGGAGCATCCCGCTCATTGGATCTTATTTATTTCTCATAATATCAGTATGGCTTATGGCAACAGTAACAAGGGCAATCGCTTCAGCAAACAACGTCANCTTAGTAAAAGCGATTATTCCGGGGTTTTTAGGCTGGTTAATGTCTTGGATACTTCTCATGGGATGGATGGTTATATATCCATTCGCTCTAGTATAAGATCCTACCCACAGGAAATATATTCCTCCACTATGTGCCATCGTTTTGAAAGTAAATTTTTAGTATTGGCAAATACGACTTCTTCAACTTCTCNCGGGGATTTTTCTTGCAATTTAGCAATCTTATCTATAATCGGTTTCAGGTGCCTTGGTTCAGTCCAATTATCACGATTCTTTTTGAATGGTTGAGGCGAAGAATCTGTTTCTACCACGATGTGATCAAGAGATATTTGTCTAACAACATCAGCGAGGTGGTCAAGACGAAAAATAGGTCTAGCTATTGAAATATAGAACCCTAAATCTATAACCCTCTTTGCATCATCCAAACTTCCCTGAAAGTAATGCATCACCCCAGGAATTTCATATGCTCTTTCTTCTAAAAGAACTCGAAAACAATCTTGGTGTGCTTCCCGACTATGAAAGACAATTGGAAGATCAAGCTCTTTCGCAATAGCAATTTGCCTCCTAAAAGCGTCAAATTGCCAGGCTCGATCTGGAGATGTTTCCAAATAATCAAGTCCTATTTCACTCATCACAATCACTTTCTTATTACTTGAGGCCATGGATTGTAATTGATCATAATCTTCAGTGTTAAGTGGATTTTTTATATCCATTGGATGAACTCCAACTCCAGAGAAAAATCGGTCATGACGAGATGACAACTCTATAGAAACTGATGACGTTTCAAGCGTAGTGCCGGCATCAATGACAAATCCCACACCCACAGAATGGGCTCTTTGTAAAATGTTATTTATTTCTTCTTCCGGATAAGAATGAAGATGAACATGAGTATCAATAATCATTTTATTCTCATTAATTCAAAATACTTTTTTGCAATGTTATGGATCGCATTCCAGATTATACTTAACTCTAACGACCTCTTTAAGAAAATGCAGTGGATTCTAGGTTGCTACTTTGCTTTATCTATCACACAACAGGAAATGGCTACTTAACGTTCTGTTTACTGTCACATTTTTGGCTGTGGCGTGTACTCCCACACAGGAACNAGAATCCTCCATTAGCACCACTACCCCAATAACTTCCCCTAGAACACCGACACTAAATTTAAACCCCATACCAGAACCAACAAGAACACATCAACAAACATTTATAGAGGTACCTCCGACGATTGTTCCCTCAAGCAGTCCCCTGACGATTGTTCCCACAAGCACTCCCCTATTGAATACCCCAACACAAATTGCAACAGTAGACACAAATATTCCCACTCATCGCCCGACCCCAATAGGCAAATATGGTGGGTCTTTAACGGTTCCTACTGAAGTATGGTTTGAGAGCTTGGACCCTCACATAGAGGCCTCAGATGGATATGCAGCATGGGGCCCTGGAATTGCCTACAGCAGGCTTATGAGATTTAAGACAAATGCAGATATATCACTCCCATCTCTTTCGACAGAATGCGATTTGTGTTCTAAGTGGACGATGACTTCACCCAACGAATTTTTATTTGAAATTCGAAAAGACATCAGCTGGAATTACCCTAATGAACAAGAATTCCAACGAGTGACTGCAAAAGACATCGAATACAGTTTGCAAAGGCAAAGTCATGAGACATCCTCTAATTCACATATTATCCACATGATCAATAACGTTGAAGCTATGTCTGACGATGAACTCAAGGTCCAATTGGTCTGGCCAGATTCTGATTTTTTTGCAGCATTAGCGAATGGGAAAACGAAAATAATTTCCCAAAATACTGCCGAATTATCTCAATCTAATCTGTCCTCTTCTGCACTTGTCACTTCGGGTTCATGGACCCTCAGTAACTACGATGGAATGGGGGTAGTTAGAATGACCTCAAGGTCAGAAATAGAACAGGCTCCCTACCTAGATGCTATTCAGTTTAATTTTGTCCCGGATTCAGATGCGCGTTTAGCTGGATATAGTGTTGGGTTACTTGACCTACTTAATCTTAATACCACGAACACCAACTCAAAAAAATTACAGGCTCGTCTACAAAATCCGGTTCCAGGCTCAGGATTTGAAATAGCCTTCAATACTGCTCAACCACCGTTAGATTCAAAAAATATCAGACGGGCTATCATGGCCTCAATAGATCCAAATTTAATCATAAACAAAGCCTGGGACGGGCANGGTTTTTTCTCATTTGGTTTTCCTTGGGCAAATCCAGCATGGTCTCCAAATCCTGACGAGTGGCAAAAATATTTCTTAGATCCTGAGTTAAAGGTCTCAAAAATTAATACTCAAAATCTACCACTTAACATAACAGTAGGTGATTTCGATACTAGTTATAAAGCCNCTGCAGAATTGATATCCAAACAGATAACAGAATCTGGCTTCAATCCTATAATAAATTACGTTGACCGAAGAACTTACGCGAATCACTGGCACACGGGCGACTTTCAGATATTGGCAGGTCCTACTTTCCCACAATCAACTCCCAATGGGTACTTATTGCCGGTATTACATAGTGAGGGACAATGGAACACTACCAAACACAAGGACGACGCATTAGACTCGCTACTCGAGAAACAAGCAGTTGAATACGATATAGCTGCAAGAACAACAATTATCCAAATGATAAACAACCATCTACTAGAACACGCTTATAGATTTATGCCAATTACCAATATCGAGACATGGACTTGGCCGAACAAGGTAATAAACTTTTATCCAAACTTCTCTTCTAGCGAATACTCACACTGGCAACAGGTGTGGTTGGAACCCTAACTGAGGGTGGAAATACCCCTATCAAGGGCTGACCAAGCCAAGAGAGCACATTTAACCCTAACCGGAAACTCTCTTACCTTGTACAAAGCTGATAATTCACCAAGGTTTATGGCTTCCTCACCTGCAGCAGCAACTTCCCTAGGCAAAGAGGCTTTCATAAGACTTGAAAATTTTTTTGAAAGCTCAAGCACATCACTCAATGTAAGACCTTTAAGAGCTTCTGAAACAATAGATCCAGCTGCCTGGTTTATTGCACAACCCTCCCCCTGGAACCCTACTTCCTTAACCCTATTACTATCATCGAGGTTAATTTGAAAGCGAATCTCATCACCACAAAATGGATTTACNGCCTCACACGATACATCCGGTGAATCCAGTACAACGGTATTCCTTGGATTACGACAATGATCTAAAATCACTTTGTCTCTATATAAGTCGTTAAGACTACCTAACGCCATCCCGGAAATACCTCATCGCCTCAAGAATTCCCTCAATCAAAACATCGACTTCTTTCTTTGTGTTATACACGTAAAAGCTAGCTCTGGACGTTGCTGCCACTCCAAGACTTCTGACAAGAGGCATTGCACAGTGATGCCCTGTGCGCACAGCAATACCCATCTGGTCCAGCAATGTGCCTAGGTCATGGGGATGTATATCTGGAGTATCGAAAGATATTATGCCGCCTCTTTGATCTGGGTTTCTTGGCCCGAACAACTTACCTCCTTCCTCCTCGACATCAATGAATTTATTTAATGCATATCTTGTCAGATCTCGCTCATATTCATCAATATTGTCCATTCCAATATTTTCCAAATAGTCGACGGCGACACCTAANGCAATAGCGTCCGCTATATTGGGAGTTCCGGCTTCAAATTTCATGGGCAAATCAGCCCAAGAGGCCTTCTCATAAGAAACCTCCAACACCATTTCNCCTCCCGTTAGAAAAGGCTTCATTGTTTCTAAAACATCTTTTTTTGCGTAGAGGCATCCGATACCCGTAGGACCCATCATCTTGTGTCCGGAAAATGCCATGAAGTCACAATCAATCTCCTGAACATCTACAACCATATGAGGCACGCTTTGAGCACCATCAACTAAAAACTTGGCCCCTTTGGTATGTGCTAAATCACATAATTCCTTAATAGGGTTTATCGTACCCAGAGCGTTAGACATATGTACGATAGATACAAGGATAGTCTGATCATCAATTATTGAACCGATGGTTGATAAATCAAGAACACCTTCATCATCTAGTGGTATGTACCTAATCGTAGCGTTCTTCTCTCTGGCTAATTCTTGCCACGGAACAAGATTACTGTGATGTTCCATAGGTGTTAGAACAATATTATTACCACTCTTCACATTTTCTCTGGCCCACGAATGGGCCACCAAGTTTAAACTCTCTGATGCGTTGCGGGTCCAAATGACCGTGTCAGAATCACTAGCATTTATGAACTTCGCCACTTTCTTTCTAGCATCCTCATACATGTCAGTTGCTTCCATGCTAAGAGTATGGACACCCCTGTGCACATTGGCATTAAAGTTTTCATAATAATCAACTAGAGCCNGAATAACCTGCCGAGGCTTCTGCGTAGTTGCAGCATTGTCCATATAAACCAGCGGGTGTCCGTTGACTTCCCGACCCAAAATTGGGAAATCATCCCTTATTTTCTGTACATCCAACATATTTTGCTATATAGACTCCGTGTTCCACTTACGGTTCGTAAAAACTATATGCTCAGAGATATCTCACTCTTGAACAAGGTCAAATCCTTCTTTGCCTTCGTTTCTTTTACAAGTTGATCAATCGTAATTGAATCTAGTATTCCAAAAACTGCGTCTTCGATGCTTCTCCATACTTCTCTTTGTGCGCAGTCAGGACAATGCACACAGAAACTAGTGTTATCCAAACATTCCATAAGATTTTCAGAACTGTCTAGGCAATCAACAACTTTGCTGAGACGAATTTGATCAGCAGACATAGCCAAAGAATGCCCTCCGCCAGGCCCTCTCGTGCTGTTGACTAGTCCAGATTTTCGCATAGTATGAAAAACTTGAGCCAAGTAAGGTTGTGGAATAACAGCGCGTCTGGAAGTATCTGCAGCGCGAACAAAACGCCCATCTTCTCCATACATCGCCAGATCAATAAGCGCTCTGACTCCATAATCTACTTTGATTGGCACATGCATGGGATACCTCCTTTCATTTCGCNGNTAACCGATTTTTTTTGCGGGCTGTCACTCCGTACTAATATTGGGCTCTGCGCCTTGAAGGGCAGCTTGGAGGGTGTGCCACGACAACGTGGCACACTTTATTCTCGTGGGATATTGAGATACTCCCTTAAGTATTTCCAAATCTCCCAGTATTTCAGAATCGTTCGAACCATCGCTGTTGGCCGTAATCATTTTCCTGAACGCTTGAAAAACTGNGAGTGCTTCCTCAACGGATTTACCTTTTACTCCTTCAGTCATCATGGAAGCGGAGGATTTTGAAATAGCACACCCAACCCCTTCAAACGAAATATCTTCGACAATATCCTCTGAAACCTTTAGGAATAATGTAATCTGATCACCGCACAGCGGATTGTATCCTTCAGACTTTGTGGTTGAGTCAGCCATAGAACCAAAATTTCTCGGCCTTCGATTATGATCCATCACAATCTCTTGGTAGAGATCCTGTGAGTCAAACACAGCTAAAACTCAAACCTATAACTAGGCAATGATGTCAAAAAGGCTTCTTCCAGAAAATCTCTCAATTCGGGTATTTCTACTTTGTCGATAACCTCGCCAGCAAAGCCATAAATTAGGAGCCTGCTTGCTGTCTCTAAATCTATTCCCCTACTTCTCATATAGAAAAGTGTGTCAGCATCCACGTTCCCGGCTGTGGCACCGTGGGCACACTTGACGTCATCAGCATAAATAAACAACGCAGGTTTACTATCAATCTCAGCATCAGCAGACAAAATCAAATTTTTATCAGACTGCACCGAATCAGTTTTTTGGGCGGGTTTCCGAACAAGAACGGTCCCACCAAACACNGCTCTTGATTTTCCATCCAAAATACCCTTATAAAACAAATTGCTCGTCCCGTAGGGTTTAGCNTGGTCNATGTTAATAAAATTGTCCATATGCTGTTCACCACTGGTGAAATATAACCCCTGGAGGTCACACGAGGCATATTCTCCATCGACCAAAACATTAAGATCATAGCGACCTATACTCGCTCCTTTGAAAAAAGAACGAGAGTTAAAAACACTATTTTTAGACAACTTAACCCTGCCATAACCGACATCATAAGTATGTTCTGATTCTGACAGAAACCTGTAATGATTCACCACGGCATCTTCCTCAACAAGTATCTCTGATACAGAGTTTGTAAGGCTATAATCTCCACCGCCTCCGACATAACTCTCTATAATTGATACTGAGCTGCCTCGACCAGCTTTTACGAAAATACGAGGATGTGCCACTGTGCTTGGGATCCCATCTGAGAAGAAAACAACGTTTATAGGGAATTCGACAGTTTTACCTTGTCCAACTCTCAATACTATTCCATCTTGGAGAAATGAAGTATTTAAAGCAGCAAATCCATCGTCGCTTATATCGGTTAGAGAGCCGAGTTCCTCAACCGGAATTCTTTCCTCGATCAACTCAGCTAAATTGGTTAATTCAAAGTCATTTGAACGATCAGATAAATCTTTTCTATAAAGACCGTTAACGAAAACAACATTCGTCCAACTATCACTCCAAGGAGCTACAGATTTAATGACTTTAACCGACGTATTGCTTGGACCTGAAAGCGCAAACGGGAGCCTAGCTATGGGAGCTACATTTGTGTACTTCCATTTCTCATTTCCTTTCCTCGTGGTAGGCAAGCCTATACCTGTAAAGGTTTCCATCGCATGACCACGGATTGGAAAAACCCAATTGTCATCATTTAAACCTTGCAATTGCTGGAAATCCGAGGAGTAATGATCTGCTTCAGAAACGTTACGAAGCATTAGGACTGAACCTTTGTTCCTGTAGACTCTCTAACCCATTCNTAACCTTTCTGCTCAAGCTCAAGTGCAAGCTCTGCGTCTCCAGATTTGACTATTTTGCCATCCACAAGGACATGAACAAAATCAGGTGATATATAGTCTAAAATTCTCTGATAATGAGTGACAAGTAGAACAGATTTTTGGGGACCTCTAAAATTATTAACACCTTCTGAAACAATCCGTAAAGCGTCTATGTCAAGCCCGGAGTCCGTTTCATCCAATAAGGCCAGTTTAGGATTTAGCAAAGCTAGTTGGAGGATCTCGTTTCTCTTCTTTTCACCGCCAGAAAACCCTTCGTTTACTGATCTTTTGACAAGGTCTGGATCCATCTCCACAAGTTGACGCTTTGCCTCTAAAAGTTTATCGAAGTCCCTAACACCCATCTCCTCCTCACCATTTGCTTTCCGAATAGCATCTACTGCGGCTTTCAAAAACTGCCAAGTACGCACACCGGGAAGTTCCACAGGGTATTGAAAGGCTAAAAATATTCCAGCCCTAGCCCTGATTTCAGGCTCCATTGCAAGAATATCATCCCCTTCATAAATTATTTCTCCTTCCGTCACAGCGTATCCTGGTCTGCCAGCAATAACATTGGCCAAAGTGCTCTTCCCTGAACCATTTGGACCCATAATTGCATGTACTTCACCCACTCCAACTTCCAGATTAATTCCTTTGAGAATTTCATTATCCTCAATAGAGGCATGCAAATTTTTTATTTCAAGAAGATTGTTTTTACTCATCTATCCGACTGCACCTTCCAAACTGACTCGAAGTAATTGTGATGCCTCCATTGCAAATTCAAAAGGAAGTTCCTTAAATATACCCCGGCAGAATCCATTGATAACCATATAATTTGCTTCTTCCAAATCAATACCTCTTTGTTGCAGATAGAACAGCTGATCATCATTGACTTTAGAGGTGGTAGCCTCATGACCCATTTGGGCGGAAGGATTACGAACTTCTATGTATGGCACAGTATGTGCCCCGCATTCATCTCCGATTAGAAGAGAATCACATTGAGTAAAATTCCTTGCATTATCCGCGTTAGGTAGAATCGACACCTGCCCTCTGTATGTATTTTCAGCCTTGCCTGCCGATATTCCCTTGGCAATAATCGTACTTCGCGTATTTTTGCCAATATGGATCATCTTCGTCCCCGTGTCAGCCTGTTGGTAATTGTTAACAAGTGCCACGGAATAAAATTCCCCAACAGAGTTGTCTCCCTGAAGAATCACGCTTGGATACTTCCAGGTGATTGCAGAACCAGTTTCTACCTGAGTCCACGATATTTTAGAATTCTCTCCTCTAGCAGCCCCTCGTTTCGTGACAAAATTAAACACTCCTCCGTTACCATCTTTGTCACCGGGATACCAGTTCTGCAGAGTTGAGTACTTAATCTCCGCGTCCTTGAGAGCTACTAACTCAACAACTGCAGCGTGAAGTTGATGAGTCTTCCGCATTGGGGCTGTACAACCTTCTAGGTAACTTACATAACTTCCCTCGTCGGCAATTATCAAAGTGCGTTCGAATTGACCGGAGTCGACTTCATTAATTCTGAAATACGTCATCAACTCTATAGGACAACGTACGCCCGGGGGCACGTAACAAAATGATCCGTCACTGAATACTGCAGAGTTCAGGGTGGCATAGAAATTATCACTGTAAGGTACCACTGAACCAAGGTATTTTTGCACCAATTCAGGATATTTCTGAATTGCCTCGCTGATAGGGCAAAAGATAACCCCCGCCGCCGCCAAGGTATCTTGATACGTAGTAGCAACCGAAACACTATCAAGGACGGCATCAACAGCGACCCCTGTGAGCTTTTTCTGCTCTTCTAGTGGAATTCCTAACTTACCAAAAGCCTCTATAAGTTCCGGGTCGACATCATCCAAACTTTCGGGAGCATCATCCATCGACTTAGGAGCCGAGTAATAGATAATGTCCTGGAAATCTATTTCCTCAAATCGTACCTTAGCCCACTTAGGTGCCGACTCTTCCCCTTGCTTCTGCCAATGAGAAAAGGCTTTAAGGCGCCAATCGAGCATCCAATCAGGTTCATTTTTCTTCTTAGAGATAAACCTGACTATATCTTCATTCAATCCTTTGGGGGCATTATCTGATTCAATGTCAAACTCAAAACCCCATTTATATTGCTTTTCTTCTAATCCTGTCTGGCGGGAAATGACCTTTTGTTCGGCCATAGGACGTTACTCTCCTTTATCTATTAAAAAGACTTAACAATTCCAAATCCAACAAAAACCTATTTACAAACATAACTATTGGCAACAAATCGGTACAACCGTGATATTGAGAATACTCCATAGAAGTCAATTGGGGTTCATAGTTGTTGAGTTAAACGGTCAACAATAGTCAATGAAATATACCATCCGAATATAGAGGAGGTCAAAGAATACGAGTGAACTTCACGCCTGACCCAAAAGCTGCACGACAACTTCACGATATCCCACTTGCTGAGCCTTTTCCCCGTCGAGTTCTACCATGAATACCCTTTGCCATTTGCCAAGAGGCATTTTCCCATCAATAACTGGTATCGATTCACTAGAACCGAGTGTTAGATGCTGGCAATGGGAATGCCCATTAGGGCATTCATTCTCATGCATATGGACAGTGCGAACATCAAAATCGTTGTGTCCATAGTTCGCATCAGAGGAAGCTATGTTGTTCAACAGATTCGTAAAATCGTCTAAGAGAAGTGGTTCGTTTTCCTGTATTACTATGGCCGCTGTAGTATGTCTTGAGAACACAACTACAATGCCATTTAAAACCCCTGAAGACTCAATGCATTCCTCAATTTTATCTGTTATATCGATAAATTCTGGTGAAGTCTGAGAACGCACTTTCAGCGTAATCGTAGAGGTTCTCATAACTGCATCGAAAACGTTCATAACCTTGCTCTAATTATGTTCCTATATGAATTCTGCCTGAACGGCTTTTACTTCAACTCGCTATTACTTCGTTTTCAAATTGAACAACAACCATTCTAAACCTTTTTGATGGGCGGTTCACATCTTTTACTATCTATTGACAACCTTAACCTTATAAAAATTGTTATTCAGGAACTGAAAGGGAATTTACTCTAGTTAATATCTGATTCATTCTATTTGAAACGATTCTACTGCCAAGACGAAACTTAATATACTCCGATATCCTATAGGGAGTGTCAGCTATATTAGATTTTGAACTTCTACTACGTCGGTCTATTTGATATCTAGACTGGGGAAAACTACCAGACTCCTGGGAAGTGATTCCCCTAATTATCGCAAACGGCATAGATATTTCAGAGCAAGCTGATGCCGTATAAGCGGCATCCTGATCGATAGAACCTACTCTCAAATCTCTACCCAACCATGTCCTCATATTACTGTTTGTGGCTATATGTGGTGCAGTCACAATAGAGCCTTTAATTAAGTTTCTCTCGCCCTCATCGATATGTTTAAAAAGCATTTCCATGGGCACGCAGTTGGCAACTTCCAGTTCAGTCACCGAACTGGAAGACCATAGAGCCATTTCCCCCACAAGCTTCTTTAGGCGGTCGCACAATACGACGCTACCTATTCGAACTGTCTTATGTAGGGAGGCTGCAGTGCCAACAGATAGAACAAAAGTGACCTCAGGCATATTCCCCAGTAATTGTGCCCCTCTATATGCTCTCTCTCCCGAAGCTCCCGTTAATATAAGAAGTTCAGTCAACTCAGGAGATTTGTAACTGATAAACCTATCGTTGGAAGTTGAGACCCTGAAGTGATGCTTCCTTAGAAAACCTTGGAGTATTTTTGTGTCTGAAGCTAATATACCTTTCATATCACTCTTCCATGGAATATAAAAACGAAACTAATATTCTCTCACTGCTAAAAAGTGAGCAAGAACATCAAAATGAAATTTATAACTATCAGGTAGCATTGCATCGGAAAATAATTTCAGGGCCTCTTCTTCATATTTGTGAGCAAGCCCTTGTGCGTAATCTCTTGTGCCTGCCTGTTCCATAATTTCTAAAACGGTCACAACCTCTTGTTCTCCTATATATTCCAAAGAATAGATTTCCCGCAATAGTTCTCGACCTTTTTTATCGGCCTTGACCATGGCATGGACGATAGGAAGCGAATTTTTTTTTCTCAGGATATCAATGCCTACGGGCTTACCGGTAGATTTTTCCTCTCCCCATATACCAAGAATGTCATCTCTTATCTGAAAAACGAACCCCAAGGACCTACCAGTTTTTCGAAAAATTTCTAAGGTCTTTAAATTTTCGGTCCCCATCACGGCCCCCAAATGAAGAGAACAACGAATTAATGCTCCAGTCTTTCTCGCTATCATAGCCATATACTGGTCCAGTGTTATGTCGATTCGACCCTCAAAGGAGATGTCCATATATTGACCTTCAATCATTTCAAGACAGGCCTCCGTCAAAAGTTCTACTCCTTTTAGGACCCGCTCCGTGTCCTTGCCTTCATCATTTTTCATCATTTCCATTGACCGGTCTGCCAATATTCTCAAAACGTTCCCAGCCACAAGTGCTTTATTTATTCCCCACAACGCCCAAAGAGTTGGTCTGTGGTGTCTTGTCTCATCAAAATCTTCAATCTCATCATGAATTAGTGAAAAATTGTGTATCAGTTCAAGAGAGGCAGCCGCTGGCAAGGCATTTTTCATATGGCCACCCACCGCTTCACAGGCAAATAAACAAAGAGATGGTCGCAGCGATTTCCCCATCACACCATTGACAGGTCTTCCATCTTTATCTGACCATCCCATGCAATATCTAAGCATGTCATAAACCGATAAAAAATCCTGATCTATTCTCGCCTTTAGTGTAGTTACGATGATGTCCCGATATCTATCAAGAATCTCGGGAGAAGTCGTCATTTTTTTATCATGTTCCAATTTTGGAGAAGTCCCACACGGTAGAATTATTATGGACTCACATTTCAGATTTTGGAAAGGATACTAGATTAGACTTATCTAGTCACAATATCTAACGTAACTAATAAAGCATTTTTTACTTGCTAGCAGATCAACCCCTGTGCTATATTTTCGAATCAGAGTGGTCTGTGCCATAGGCATTGGACAAGAGACATTTCAGGCCTCAAATATATGCAATAATCTGCAGGAAATATGCTCGACGAATACTTCAGACAGTACGGTGTGATCGCTATCTTTGCAGCACTGGCAGTCGCTGTCCCATCAGGAATGCTAATAATATCGTGGCTCTTATCAGTGATAAGGATAAGACCTAATAATCCATCCGCGGTAAAAAGCAGTATTTATGAATGCGGCTTTGAAACAATCACGGAGCGATGGAGTAATTTTAATTTCCGGTACTACAGTATCGCTCTTCTTTTTGTAATTTTTGATGTGGAGATCGTTTTTTTGTTCCCTTGGGCTGCTAGCTTTGGAACAATGTCGGTGGAATTCGGAGCATACGTATTTATCGAAATGGCGATTTTCATAGGAATACTAGTCTTAGGCTGGCTTTATGCATGGAAAAAGGGGTCACTAGAGTGGAGTTGAACGTTTCTGAAACAGGAGAAGAATCCTCGATGATCATACCTCTACATGACACGACATGGGGTTTAGATCAGCAAGAGGGAGAATACATTAATCACCTTAAATCCACCCATCTGGAAGCACTGGCCGAACCTATTGTAGAGGTACCGGATGACCTTCAGAGAAACATTGCGGTTACATCAGTCGATGCCCTCATAGGATGGGGAAGAAAATCAGCAGTTTGGCCTCTATCATTTGGCTTGGCTTGTTGCGCTTTTGAGATGATGGCCAGCGCAATGTCACGGTTCGATCTCTCCCGCTTTGGGATGGAAGTATTCAGGCCATCCCCGAGACAAGCAGATTTGATCATAATTGCAGGAACAGTCACTTGGAAAATGGCTCCAGCCATAGAAAGAGTTTACGAACAGATGGCTGAACCAAGATGGGTAATTTCAATGGGGGTATGTGCCACAAGCGGCGGACCTTATTATGGATCTTATAGCGTGGTTCCCGGAGTCAACCATATAATTCCAGTTGATGTTTATGTACCTGGATGCCCTCCAAGACCAGATGCACTCCTCTACGGAATTATGCAGCTCCACGAAAAGATAAAAAGATATTCCATCAAGAAACGGAATCGATCTTGACCAAGATTATAAGTGGAAGCGAATTAGCTTCCTCCCTTGAAGAGAAACTGCCTGGTTGTATTACAGCAAGTAATGAAGTTGACGTCTGGGTATCCCCCGAATCATTACTTGATGTATGCCAAACCCTAAAAGACCCAGAGGGATTAGACTTTTCCTACCTTACGTCCATATCCGCTGTTGATTATATAGATAATTTTGAACTGGTTTATCACGTTCTTTCTATGAGGAACAATTACAGCGGTGTCATAAAATGTAGATGCAGTAGCGAGGGAAACCTCAGAGGTGAACCTACAGTTTCGTCGGTCACTGGGATCTGGAAGGGTGCTGATCTTCAAGAAAGAGAAATATGGGACCTCATGGGAATAAAATTCGAAGGGCATCCTAATCTGAAACGCATCCTCCTCTGGGAAGGGTTCGACGGACATCCTCTTCGAAAGGATTACCTAGGATAATCATTTGACGGGAATTAGAACTGAACCAATCACTATCAATCTTGGGCCTCAACACCCTAGTACACATGGTGTATTTAGGCTAAGGGTGACTTTTGATGGAGAGGAGATTATTGACGCTGAACCAGTTTTTGGCTATCTCCACAGAGGGACGGAAAAGCTGGCCGAGAGTAGAAATTATGTCCAAATAGTAACTCTGACTGACAGAATGGATTACCTCGCAAGTATGTCGAACAATTTGGCATACGTCAGGACTGTGGAGAAACTGGCAGATATTGAAGTGCCGGAAAGAGCACAATACATAAGAGTAATCAGCGCCGAACTGCAAAGAATTGCAAGCCATTTGATGGCAACTGGATTCCTATTAAACGACCTAGGGGCACTCGCGACTCCACTCGTTTATTGTTTTCGGGAGCGTGAAAGAATTCTTGACCTATTCGAAATGTTGTGTGGGGCAAGAATAACTCTTAGTTATATGAGGCCTGGTGGTGTGTTACAAGATGCCCCAGAGGACTTTTGGCCCTCACTCGATTCTTTAATAGGAGATTTACCACATTATTTCGACGAATTAGAATCCTTAATAACATCCAACGAAATTGTGTTGGCTAGAACAAAAAACGTTGGGTTACTAACGGATGAGCAGGCAATAGACAGCTCAATGTCAGGCCCAAATCTCAGAGCCTCTGGTGTGAAATGGGATTTGCGTAAGGCTGATCCATACGAAATATACGATCGGGTGAAATTCGATGTACCAATAGGCGCTATTGGTGACACATACGACAGGTACTTGGTTCGTATTTTGGAGATGCGAGAGAGCGTTAAAATTGTTGAGCAATGCCTACAACAAATAGAGTTTGGTCCTATAAGAGCGGATACACCTTTCTTTATCAGGCCTGCAGCAGGCGAGGCTTATGCTGCTGTAGAAGGGCCAAAAGGAGAGTTGGGATTCTATATGGTAAGTGATGGAGGAGTAGCACCCTACAGATGTAAAGTTAGAGCTCCGTCTTTCATCAATCTCACACCCCTCCGGGATATGTTGAAGGGCTGGAAAATGGGCGACCTAATTATCATATTTGGATCCATCGACGTCGTTTTAGGAGAGGTGGATCGCTAATGAACTATCTCTCCGGATTCGTGGATTTTTATACATTTTACGACCTATCTTTAAGTCTTTTTCAGTACTTTGGCTTTGGTGACAACGCTCAATGGATGTCATATTTGACTGCAGGGGTAATCATTTCATTCATAGTAATCAATATCATGATCCTTTCAACAGCATTTTACACCTGGTTTGAAAGACGAGTCCTAGGGCGATTCCAAGTAAGGCGAGGACCAAATCGGAACGGACCTTTCGGTATTTTGCAGCCGTTCGCTGACGTGCTTAAGCTCATAATGAAAGAAGACACTATTCCGTCCGAGGCGGACAGACCTGTATTTACATTAGCACCCATAGCACTAGTAGCTCCAACCTTGTTAATAATGGCGGTGATTCCAATGGGAGAAACCTCCTTCTTAGGAAGCCTAAACATCGGAATACTTTTTATTGTGGGCGTTACATCAGTCAACTCCATAGCTATTTTTATGGCTGGGTGGGGTTCAAGAAATAAATATGCAATTTTGGGATCAATGCGTGGGGCCGCTATGTTAATTAGCTATGAGATTCCAATGGCCCTTGGTATAACCAGTGTATTACTGATGTCAGGTTCACTGGCTATGACAAACATAGTGAGTAGCCAGAATGTTTGGTTCATCTTAGTGATGCCATTGGGATTTTTCGTGTTTATGGCAGCAGCAACCGCTGAAATTAGTAGAACACCCTTCGACCAGATAGAGGCTGAATCAGAGCTTGGATCCGGATACAATACTGAGTTCAGTGGAATAAAATTTGCGATACTGTTCCTTGCTGAATTCATGGCACCCATTGTGACCGCTGCTGTAGTTGCAACCCTGTTCCTTGGGGGAACAAAGGGGTTCGATCCAATCCCAGGTCAAATATGGTTTGCATTGAAAATGTTTGTGGTCATTTTCGTACTACTGTGGTTTAGAGCAACGTGGCCGAGATTACGGATAGATCAAATAATGGGATTTGCCTGGAAGGGTTTGTTTGGACTGGGCATCTTCAACATATTTATCATTGCGATTGAGATTATGATATTCAAAACAGAAGACGGCACATTAAGCACTTCCCACATGCTGATAATGTCGGGGATAAACTGGATAATAACAATAGTGACACTATTGACCCTAATGCGTATTT
Source organism: Chloroflexota bacterium (assembly GCA_002696685.1). The sequence continues at coordinate 29,123 of NZSI01000047.1, forward strand.
ATGGTCACAAGAAATTGGAGAGGCCAATCCCTGTTCCATCGCCTCTTGCGAATATGGGCGTGGAGGCAGATTAGCTATGTATGGCACTGGAATATTAAAAGGCTTAGGTATCACCATGAAAAACCTGGTTTTACCGACACGGCAATTCAACATTCACCAATATCCGAATAGAAAGGCCAGCCCAGCAGATCTGGCAAAACTGGAAGAAAAAAACACTATTTCTTTCCTATTTTCAAATCCAATAAGGTCCGTTAGGGCTTTAGTGGGGCTAGAGACTATAGAAGAACGCTTGCCTCAACATGCTCGGTTTAGGGGTGAGGAGTTCGCTTGGTACGACCAAAGATGCACAGGTTGTGCCAGCTGTGCCAAATACTGTCCTCTGGGCATAATCAAAATCGTGACTGACACTAGTGGTGTTGACCTCCAAGAAGGTCAAAGTTACGACATAGAAACTTTCGATATTGATATAGGAAGGTGTATGTTCTGTGGTCTATGCGTTGAGGCATGCCCCTATGACGCCCTTCACATGGGAAGCGGATTTGAAGAGGGTACATACCGCAGAAGTGACCTCATCATTGATGTCGAACGCTTAAGAAAAGCTGATAAGAAACCAAGTACATGGTTTAGACCGCAACTTACAAACCGAGGTCATGATCCGATCAAAGGTTCCCAGGCAGACTGGGATGAGGTAGGAAGACACGAGAAACCCTCTGGAGATCAGCAACGTGATAGGTGGGCTAAAAGATGATCTTAGGTGAGGGAACAGAGGGAGCGTTAATAACTGAGCTGGTGTTCTGGACAATTGCACTATCAACTGTCGTATCAGCTGTAGCGGTTGTCCAAATACGTGATCTTTTCAGAGCATCTCTATTCTTAATCGTTACTCTTTTAGGAGTTGCAGGGCTCTTTATTCTCCTGAGAGCTGAATTCCTAGCAGGTGTTCAGCTGATGATTTATGTCGGAGCAATATCAGTATTAATAATATTTGCCATCCTAATGACTAGAGACTTGGAAGAAGGAAGTACCTCCCACAGTTTCAGAATTCCTGTCGCACTGGTGTCTCTGATTTTTATGGGTGTTGCTATATATGCAATCTCAAATACAGAGTGGAATATCATAGGAAGTGAAACACTGAATCAAAATCAAATGAACCAAGCTGCCGGTGTTTTTACTAATGGTATTCCTACATTGGCAAAATTGTTGCTAAGAGATTTTGTTCTGGCATTCGAGGTAGTGTCTGTGCTGTTACTCGCAGCTGTGTTAGGTTCGCTGGCTCTTGTGAGAGGTCGCTAAAAATGACCTTAGAACGCTTCCTGATTATTGGTGCAATACTTTTTGCAATCGGATTATATGGTGCTCTATCAAAAAAACATGCCATAGCGGTTCTTATGTCCCTAGAGCTCATGTTTAATGGTGTGAACGTGACAGCTGTGGCATTGTCACGATATACCGTACCCAAAGTTCTCTCTGAAAGTTACCAAACCATGGATAACGCCGCAAGTTTCCTACTCACAGGACAGGTGTTTGCAGTGTTTATCATTACAGTCGCAGCCGCAGAAGTAGCGCTAGGGCTCGCAATAATAATTGCAATATATAGGTCTCGCAGCACCGTGCTTGTCACTGAAGCGGCAGACATGAAAAAGTGATGGATAACTAAGCGCTATGTGGATCGAATATATGGACGCCCCTAACCTCACTGCCGCAGAAATGTGGAAAGACCTGTTTGAGGGTGAGGGTCTCGCTACAAAAATCATGCCTGAGGGTGAGATTACCAATTGGGCAGAACAGGTTTCTTACAAAATCTACGTCCCAAAGGGTCGTGAACACGTAGCCGACGAAATCCTAAGGAAACTCTAGAAATGGTCAACGAACAGCTAATTTGGGCCATATTCTTTCTGCCCCTGGCTTCGTTCGCTTTAATTGCGCTAGTAATTAGACCTTTTTTTAATCACGCCTCTGTTATATCGGGACCTATAGCGGTTGTGTCTATTGGTGCATCTTTTGTGATATCAATTCTTACATTCATTGATACCACCATAAATCAACATAATCCCATCGGGGATCCAAAGGATTGGTTATCAATAGGAAACTTTGAATTACAAATTGGAATTCTTCTAGATCCTCTCACTGCAACTATGTTAGTCGTGGTAACCGGGGTCAGCCTCATGGTGCAAATATATTCCACTTTCTATATGAAAGCTCCAACCCCTGATCATGAGTCGGAAAACCATGAGAACAATGCTGAACCCGTAGAATTAGGTCAACCAGTGTATGCAAGATATTTTGCCTACATGTCGTTATTCACCGCCTCAATGCTTGGGCTGGTAATGGCTGCTAACGTTGTTCAATTATTCGTATTCTGGGAACTAGTTGGTCTCTGTTCATACCTTCTTATCGGTTTCTGGTTCCATCGACCCGCCGCAGCTGCGGCTGCAAAAAAAGCGTTCATTGTAACTAGAGTGGGAGACTTTGGCTTCTTGCTCGCTCTGATGTATCTATTTTCCAAAACCTACCAAGAAAATATCAACTATTTGAACATTCAGACTATAAACGAAAATTTGCCAGCATTGGTTAGTTCAGGAACCTTAGGTGCAGGAGCATTAACACTTATAGCAATAGGTTTTTTTGTGGGCGCAATAGGAAAGTCAGGGCAATTCCCACTTCACACTTGGCTTCCCGATGCTATGGAAGGCCCCACACCTGTAAGCGCTCTTATACACGCAGCCACTATGGTTACAGCAGGCGTTTTCCTCGTCGGAAGATTCTTCCCATTGTTCCAGGCCTCGCAAGACGCCATGATGCTTGTAGCACTCGTTGGTGGAATTACAGCATTATTTGCCGCAACTATGGGATTAGTTAGCAACGATATTAAACGAGTCCTCGCTTATTCAACCGTGAGTCAGCTTGGATACATGATGCTTGCGTTAGGAATAGGAGCTTACGGAGTAGCTATATTTCATCTATTTACGCATGCCTTTTTCAAAGCATTACTCTTCCTAGGGTCAGGCAGCGTTAACCACGCAACCGGTACTTTTGACATGCGATTTATGGGCGGACTAAGGAAAAAAATGCCTATAACCTATATCACATTCCTAATTGGAAGCCTAAGTCTAGCTGGTATTTTCCCGTTAGCTGGATTTTGGAGCAAAGACGAAATTTTGCTTAACTCATTCAAATCAGGTACAGAGGGGGGAGAACTCGTCAGCATGATAGTGTTTGTGCTGGCAATAATAGCGGTATTCATGACTGCCTTCTATATGTTCCGAGCACTATTCATGACCTTCGAAGGGGAATTTAGAGGAGGATCGGAGAAAGATCCTGAAGCTAATGCCCATGGCCCTGTGCATCTGGCAGAATCGCCATCGCTTATGGTAATTCCAATGGTGATTCTAGCAATACCAGCAGTACTCATCGGAGTTTTGGCAAATCCACCTCGGGAATTCCTGGGAATAGAGGCACACTGGATGGTGCATACGTTGGATCATATGTATCACATTCCGGCAGGGGAAGGTTTTGATGTGTCACTTGCTGCCGTTTCGACGTTGGTAGCCCTGGCGGGAATTGTCTTGGCGATAGCTATGTACAAGCCAAAACCTCTCATCTCACCAGAGTCAATAGGAAAAACTTTAAGACCTGTTCACACACTTCTATACAGAAAATACTACTTTGACGAGCTCTACGAAGGCATTTTTGTACGTCAAATCTATTACAGGGGATTGGCACTGGCATCAGACTGGACAGATAGAAACATTGTGGATAGAGCCGTTAACATCGTTGGATGGACAGGTGCCAATTTTGGAGGATTGATAAGGCAATTCCAAAATGGGCAAATGCAAATGTATGCCACAGTAACATCCATAGGCATAATAGTGATTACCGCCATATTCATTTTTGGTGATTAGGAAATAGATTGGTGACAGAATTTTCAGGACTGCTGACGGTGGCAATATTTCTCCCTATAGCGGGGGCAATTGTGATTGCCTTGTTTCTAAACGGAACAATAGCTAGGGGATTTGCTCTCGTAACCACCTTAGTTGAACTATTACTAACCTCGTATATTTTCTTGCTCTTCGACAAAGAAAAAGGAGGTTATCAACTCATCGACAAATTTGAAGGGTGGATACCCTTCGATACATTCAGGGTAGATTATTTCCTGGCAATAGACGGTCTCAGCGCACCTCTGGTATTACTAACAGGTATCTTAGGCATTGTGGCGGTATTCGCCTCTTGGAACGTCTCCCAGCGGATGAAAGAACATTTCATGTGGTTACTAGTTCTTCAAGGGGCGGTGATCGGTGTTTTCACTGCCATGGACTTTTTCCTGTTTTTCCTGTTTTGGGAACTAGAACTTATACCAATGTTCTTTCTGATTTCCATTTGGGGAACTGGTCGAAAAGAATATTCAGCAATGAAATTCGTAATTTTCACCATATTGGGTAGTGCATTTATGCTGGTTGGAATACTTTCACTGTATTTCTCTACCGGCACTTTTGACATGACACTGCTGCCTGACAAAATAGCAGCCGCAAACCTCATTATGCCAGCATCTGTTCTATTTTTCCTAACCATCATTGGATTCGCTATCAAACTCCCTGTATTCCCATTCCACACTTGGTTACCCGATGCCCATACCGACGCACCCACAGCGGCAAGCGTTATGCTAGCTGGAGTATTGTTAAAAATGGGTGGCTACGGCATGTTCCGTATATCAGCCGCGATGTTTCCGGAGCAATTGATCGACTACTCTTGGCTTTTAGCAACCCTTGGTGTCATCAATATTTTATATGGAGCAGCAATCACCGTCAGACAGACAGATCTTAAGAGATTGATCGCATACAGTAGTGTGAGCCACATGGGATTTGTACTCCTGGGAATTTCTGCGGTAAAAGGGGGGACCGCAGAGCTGGCCATGAATGGGGCTGCATTACAGATGTTCACTCACGGTACAATCACAGCGCTTCTATTCCTAACCGTAGGATTTATTTATGAAAAAGCTCACACACGACATATACCTGATCTTGGTGGTTTAGCAGGTAGAATGCCATTTCTTGCGGCCTCGCTATTGGTGGCAGGACTTGCATCCCTTGGTCTGCCTGGTACAAGCGGCTTCGTCGCAGAAATCACCATATTTCTGGGGAGTTTCCCAGCTTGGCACTGGTTTGCAGCACTGGCTGCCGTAGGAGTTGTCCTCACAGCTGGATACATCCTGTGGATGATTCAGAGGGTAATGTTTGGACCCAGACCAGCACACCATAACACTCTTACTGATGCTTCAATCCCAGAAATGATTCCTATAGCGATACTAGTTGTTTCTATTTTTGTTGTGGGGATTTATCCAGCCGCAGTATCAGACGTATTTAATACGGGTTTAAACCCTATAGTAGGTGAATTAACTGGTTACGTTATGGGGGGAAAGTAGCATGAACCTCCAAGACATACTTCTCATATCCCCAGAGATTGGCGTAGCTATTGTTGCAGCACTTGTTATCATAATTGACTTGCTTGTTTCCAACAAAAAGATACTTCCTGTTCTGACATTGGTCACCCTGTTAATCCCATTATTTTTCACCATCCAACTCGATCTAGATATAGATTCCGGATCCAAAACAGGTTTCTCAGGTACCTTCCAAGTTGACGATTTCGCCATATTTTTCAAATATCTGATTCTGGGTTCAACTGCTATCGTGGTCCTATCTTCCACTGAATATGCAAAAAGATTTGAGGGGCACCAGGGTGAGTATTACGCCTTGATTCTTTTTTCGGCTACAGGAATGATGCTCCTAGCTTCCTCTATGGAACTAATCACTTTATACATAGCGTTGGAACTCACTGCCTTGCCTTTAGCAGCCCTCGCAGCATTTATTCGCGAGCGGAAGTCGGCGGAATCTGGGATCAAATTTCTTGTACTAAGCGCTGTTAGTTCGGCGGTATTACTCTATGGAATGGTGTTAGTTTATGGGCTCACGGGGACTAGCCACCTTACTGAAATAGCCTCCTCAATTACTGACTATGGACTGGAGTCCAGCCCAGCTCTATTATTTGGAATCGTGTTGATTACAGCGGGTTTCGGATTCAAAATATCAGCGGTCCCATTTCAAATGTGGGCGCCGGATGTTTACGAAGGGGCTCCAACACCAGTTACAGGATTCCTATCGGTTGCGAGTAAGGCTGCAGGCTTTGCGGTCATATTACGAGTGTTTTATACCTCTTTTGGATTAGATAGTGCCAATATCGACTGGGCCAACATGATCGCTGTTTTAAGCGCAATATCTATGTCTGTAGGCAACCTGATTGCAATTAGGCAAAATAACATCAAGAGAATGTTAGCCTACAGCACCGTTGCACAAGCGGGATACCTAATGGTGGGACTGGCAGCAATAACCGCTTTACCTGGGGGAGACGATAATGCAGGACCAATAGGCGTTCTGTTTTACCTCGCGGGTTACGCCATGACCAATCTTGCGGCATTCAGCGTTATCGTAGCCGTTACTCACAAAACGAACAATGACTCAATAAGCTCTTTTTCTGGACTTGCGAAAGCATCCCCACTGATCGCAGGAGCTATGACACTCGCCATGATTTCCCTTATAGGTATACCGCCCACAGTGGGTTTTATGGCAAAAATATACTTGTTTGGCGCCGCGATGGATACAGGACTGGAGTGGTTAGCAATTGTCGGAGTGGTTAACAGTGTAATTTCAGCTTATTATTACCTTCGGGTTGTCAAAGTAATGTTTCTTTCTGACCCTAAAAATAATGGAGAAGACTCTAAAACTTCGTACGGAGTTGGAGCTGTTTCCGCTGCCGTAATAGCAATGGCAGGTACATTTTTATTTGGAATATACCCCGCACCTATCCTGAGGATAGCGCACACCGCTATTGACTCTCTTATAGGATAGACATTTAGCCAACATCCCATCTAACTTGATTGTTTGTCTATAATAATTACAGGCGTAGACAGTTGTTTGCCCATTCTAGCTTCAGATGTCCTTGTTCTGGGGAAGAAATATGTCTAATAGAAACAGAATAGCTTTCATTCATAATTCGCGAATGCCCGAAACTAAAGAAAAGGCGCAAGAGTTCATTCATGGGCTTGGCCTGAAGGATAGGGCATGGATTTCTTCCGCCGGGAATCTGCCGAATAATGCATGCGAACTTGAAGATACATCCTTGGTGGTAGTGGTTGGTGGTGATGGAACTATTCTCAGAGCTGTAAGAGCGATAAGCCCTTTCAACGTACCCGTTGTCGGTGTCAAAATGGGAAAAGTAGGATTCATGGCTGAACTAAGCCCCGAAGAAGCCATCGCTCAGTTGCCAGAATTTATATCGTTTATATCCAATGGTCAAAAGTCTGAAACCGTCATCAGGGTAGAGGAACGAATGATGATCGAAGCTAACATTATGCCTGCTTCAGGTGCGAAACCTCGTATCGCAATACACGCACTAAACGATATCACCGTTGGTACTAGCAAGGCGGCTAGGCTTGTGGAGCTTGAGGCATCGGTAAACCACGTTCACCTTACAAATTACAGAGCAGATGCAGTAATAATATCTACTGCTACAGGAAGTACAGGTTATGCCCTATCTGCGGGTGGACCTATAGTGTTTCCAGAAGCCAAAATGATGATATTGCAGCCAGTGGCGGCCCATACCGGGCTTAGGGACGGTCTTATTCTAGCACCAGATTCATTAATTGAGCTTGAGGCTTCCGATGGCTACCAAGCCTCTATCAGCGCAGATGGATTTGTAGATTCCGTACTTGAGTCGGGTGAAAAAGTTATTATTCGCAAAAGCCCTCACACTGCAAAATTTCTCAGAGCACATCAGCCAGACTTCTTTTACACTGCCTTGAACATGAGACTGGGTTTGGCATATAGATCACAGAGACCCCCTGAGGACCCCACAACCTGACAGAATCATGAATGTGAGCACCAATGCAAATAGATCAAGATCGAACAATCAAATCCGAAATTAAATACGAAGGCAAAATTATTAACGTCAGAGAAGACACTATCTTGTTAGATAATGGGGGCCAGGCCCAACGAGAAGTAGCTGAGCATAGACCTGCTGTAGCTATCTTACCCATTGATAATGAAAATAATGTTCTACTGGTCAGGCAATACAGACACCCAACAAAGCAGATGATTCTAGAGGTTCCGGCGGGATTGGTAGAATTGGGGGAGGAACCAGATGATAGTGCTATGCGAGAGCTTCGTGAAGAGACCGGATATGCCTCTAGGAACCTAAGGCTACTTGGTGGACTTTGGTCGAGTCCAGGATTCACTGACGAGTACCTTTATTGTTACATAGCCAAAGACCTCATAGAAAACCGCTTGCAAGCGGATGAGGATGAAGAAATAACGGTGGAAAGGATTCCATTAGCCAGAATCAGTCAGTTAATAAAACTGGGAGAAATTCAGGATGCCAAAACAGTGGCAATCATTTTGATGGCCACAAACATCTTCTAATTTCGAAAGTTTGGGAAGGATCATATTATGGCCTCTTTAGAAGAAATGTTGGATCAGATAGATGCGCTTGAGGAAGAACTCATAATACTGGAACAAGAACTTGTCCGTATTCCCTCCGTCAATACAGGATCCATGCCTACCGGAAATGAGACACCTGTTTGCGATTTCATTAGAAAATGGTTTTTAAATGATGGCATTGAATCAGACGTCTTGTTTAGAGATCCTAACAGAGGCAACATAATCTCCAGGCTTGAAGGAACCAGTGGAAAGACTGGTTTAATTTTCATGTCCCATACGGATGTTGTCCCTGTTGAAGATGAAAACAAATGGACTTACCCACCTTTTAGCGCTGAAATACACAATGGACGTATTTATGGGCGTGGAGCCTCCGATTGTAAGGGATTACTTACAGCTCAAATGATGGCAATGAGGGTCTTAAAGAAAAACAACGTCAGTCTCAAAGACAGTTTGGTTTTAATCTCAGGTGCTGATGAGGAACACGGAGGAAGATACGGGTTTGGCTGGCTGGCTGAAAAACATCCTGAAGTGCTGGATGCTCCCTTTGCAGTAAACGAAGGAGGTGGAACTCCGATAGAGGCAGCTGGATCCTTGACATACGTCCTCGGCGTTGGAGAAAAGGGTAGATTACAGGTGGAGATAGATATCAAGGGAACAAGCTCACATGCTTCCGTTCCGTGGCAAGGCACTAATGCCTTGTATCGACTTCAAAAACTTTTACAGAGACTGGAAGAGTACGAGCCGGAAAGAGATACGAGTACTAGTTTGTTTGGATATCTCTCTACTTTTGCCATAGAGCACAAACCTTCAGCTGACAATGTAGACGAAATTATTCTTGAACAAGAAAAAAAGAACCCCCGATTTGCATCAATGCTTAAAGCACTATCTAGAATGACAATAACTCCTACCATGATTAATGGTGGTATCAAATCTAACAGTGTCCCTGAGGACATTCATCTCACATGTGATGTCCGAACATTACCAAATCAAAGTGAAGATTATCTGCGGCAAGAGCTGGATAAGCTGATTGATGGTATCCCTGGGATCGAATATGAAATCGACTACATGGCTGAACCAAACTCATCTGAATTTGAAACTGAACTTATGGCAAGTCTAAAAATAGCCACTCAAAAGGCGTTAGACAGGGATGATATTCAATTTGTGCCAGCTATTAGCACAGGGTTTACAGATTCAAGATTCACACGCCCACTTGGTGTTACAACATATGGCTTTTCTGGATCACACCCCGAAGATGACCCAATGCTGAGCAGAGCTCATGGAACCGATGAATCAATTGGGATTAAAAGCCTGGTCAGTGGAGCAAAAATTATGCTGCATCTAGCTTACGATCTTTTGGCCGTTAAATAAGAAATCATACGGAAAAATATTCTCCTTTTTCAACCAGAAGTTTCCTGTTCAGTACAGCTCCCAGACCAAGGCCTTTGGGCAAATAGATGTTCCCGTCCCTGATAACCTCAGCAGGCTCTATAACCTCAGATCGCCAGTCCGCTTCGAACACTGCATGTTCTAAAGCCATCGAACATTCAACAGCAGCAGCAGAGTGAGCTGAAGCGAGTAAAGAAATTGGTCCTGATGGACTGTGCAATGAAACCCTCCCTCCCATAGAGAGTGCCGACCGACCGATTTTGACGCTTTCGGAAACTCCGCCACAATATTTTATATCTGGCATTACTATCTCCACAGATCCACTAGACAAAAGCGCATCAAAGAAAAATTTCCCATATCCTGATTCTCCACCCGCAACCGCCATCGATACCTGTTTTACTACATCAGCAAGTAAACAGGAGTGGTCATTAGGTGAAAGGGGCTCCTCAAACCATCCAATTGAGACAGATTCAAGTTTTTCAGCGACATGACGAGCAGTTTCAGCAGTAAACCTACTATGACAATCTACCAATACGGTGATGCCCTCGCCAACAGCCCTCCGAATAGAGTTCACTCTTTCAATGCCCATTTCCGCCGCTTTCAATATCTCCCCTGGGGAATCATTTGGATTAACTTCATCAAATGGAGCACACTTGATGATAGAAAATTTTCCCTTAACAGCCTCTTCAGCTGCTGCTGCAAAGTCGTGTGGAGTTCTGTCCGTGGATAGTAATGCTCGATTGATATTTGCATACACTGGAATCTTCTCAACTCCGCTTCCACCAAATATCTCATTTAATGGTATCCCTTTGTCCATGGCCGAAAGTTGAGTGATAGCTGTTCTGATAGCACTTATAGCAGCTGATTCAATTGATCTCCCATCCAAAATATGATCAATATTGAGAATGGACTCAACATCGGATTCATCGACAACTAATTTTTCCGCCAGGCAGACAATCATCTGATTTATTAATTTTGCCACCTCTGCTGATGAAGTCCCTTTTGTAAACTCCACAACCGTTTCCAGTCCGTTCGAATTCACAACTTCGGCAAAATACCAAGTCGTTTTAGGGGTAACTTCCACTTTTACAAACCTAACCTGATCTATCTGAATATTCATATATATTTAAGAATCCACTTCTTTGCAGTAGTCAGACACAAATCTCATACTGCGCGCAATTGATGCATGTTTTCCTGGATCAAACACAACCGTAACTAAAATTTCACTAACGCCGGATGCAAACAAAAAATCTAGCTCTTGGGAGGCTTGATGTTCAGTCCCACAAATTAAGATTGAATCTATCATCTCATCCGTCCAACCTGATTTAGCTGAATTCGAGAATCCCGCTCTTGCGAACATGTCTGAATAAAACGGGATAGTCGGAAAATATCCCAATCTAGATCGAACTCCCCTCTTTCCTTCGCATATATCATCCGTTATGCAGAGTGCAGCATGCAAAATCAGAGAAGGAGTGGTTCTCTGCACCGCATGAGAACTCTCTTGAAGAATAGTTAATGCTTCACCTGTAGCATAAGAATGGGGAGTTACCCAACTAATAGCACCGTCGGCAACTTTACCCGCCATTTCATAGGACTTAGGACCAAGTGCCGAAGACATAACAGGTACGTCATCAGAAATACCAGGAAGTTCTGAACAAGCAGTGTAACAACTACCCTTAAAGGAAACACTACCACTGTGAAGAAGAGTTCTTACAATATGTATATATTCACTGATATGAGTCAGGGGGCTGTGAAATTTTACTCCAAAAGTACGTTCAACCGTACTATTTATCCCACTACCAACTCCTAGGCGGAATCTCCCTGGGGCTATCGAAGAAATCGTAGAAACTTGTTCAGCCGTTGTCACAGGATGACGTGACCATATCCTCATTATTGAGGTTCCGAGTAAAATCTTGTCTGTCCTAGCAGCGGCAGCGGCCAACACAGATAAAGAATCTCCTGAGCCTCCTCCGGAAGTCAGCCAAACCGCTGGGATACCCTCTTGCTCTGCCTCAACTATGCTGTCCACTACATACTTAGGGCTGGGTCCAGATATCGCGACACCTACTATATTCGTTGAGAGTTTTCTGTCACGCATTTATGAACCTCATATGTAGACTTGGCGATATATAGAAACCGAAAATATAACGTTTTAAAAGGTCATCTAAAAAATTTATTCTGTTCCCGTTACATTTAATATAACCAGTCATAATTAAAAACCAAATTATTTAAATTATATAAGTCCAAGTAAAAACCACAATATAAGTGGATTTAGCAGACATTTATTGGCATATGTAGGGCAAAATGATACACTCAGTCGAAATTAGGACTGTATGGAGCTTTGAATGAACGGCTTGATCGTCCACGACATCCCAGAAGTTAAACATTCGACTATGATACTGGCCTTTGCAGGTTGGCCCGATGCAGCGGAAGCCGCCACACGGGCTATCAGGTATATGGTCAGAAAGTTACCCACCAAAAAGATTATGGAAATTGATCCGGAATATTACTATGACTTCACAGTGAATAGGCCGCAAACGAGGGTGAACCGCCGCAAAGAAAGAATAATAAAATGGCCATCAAATGAGTTTTACAGTTACATACCAGAGGATGACCCAGAAAACGCGATCCTCCTCTACGTAGGAACAGAACCAAATCTGAAATGGAGAACATTCTCTGACACCGTATTAGAAGCGGCGAATAAAGTAGGGGTCAACTTAGTTGTATCCTTAGGCGCTTTGCTAGACGCAGTTCCTCACACGCGTGAAGTTAGAATCACTGGTCGTGCAAGCAATAAAGAACTCAGTAAAAAAGCCCAATGGCTTGGTATAAAAAATTCGGGTTACCAAGGCCCGACAGGGATACATTCTGCTTTTGCAGACGAATGCAACAAACGAGAAATACCTCACGCTAACATATGGGGCCACTGTCCCCATTACGTGCAAACAACACCCAATCCAGTAGCAAGCTATGCTCTTATTGAGAGACTTAAGGTCTTGGTTGATGTTGACATTGATATGAGCGAACTTGGGTTAGCAGGGGAGGCTTTCCAAGAAGAAGTCACCAAGGCCATATCTAACCAACCAGAAGTCAAATCGTACGTAACTAAGTTAGAAAATCAATATGATGAATCTGTAGGCAAGCCAGACGATATGCCAACAGGTACCGACATGGTTCATGAGATCGAGGAATTCCTACGCAGCCAAAGTAGCGGCCCAGAAGGCTTGTAGTTTTACAACCCGATAAATTACAGATCCAGCCAAAGGCAAGACTCCAAGTTTAAAGGTTTAAAACGGTTGTGAGAGTTGTCAGTATTAGAAATTAACCCCTCATACTACAGAAAACTGTTTGCTCAATGGACCTCTAACCATCCGTCTCTCCCTGAATTCCCTGAAGATCAAAAGCAGCGTCTCGTAGCACTTCATTTTGTCATGATGGCCTTTGAAGAAGGAGCCGACTACAGTGAAGAAGATTTAAATCAAGGGATCAAAGACAGAAATTTGTTTGCAACAGACCATGTTCAGATCAGGTTGAGTCTAATAAACAATGGATTTCTCATACAAATAAAGGGAAGTCGCACTGACTCGTATAGACCTTCCCGCTTATACCTCAATAAAGCGAATTGGGACCCCTCGATCCCTGGGATTTCTTAAGTCTTTGGCAAACATTAAATATCCTTTAGAAAACAAAATAGACATAGGAAACCTAGAACTAAGCTACCGCCAGTGGAAACCGGCCGGCAGGGCAGTCCTCCTTCTTCATGGTTTGGCATCCAACGCAAGGATATGGGACCTGCTAGCTCCCATTTTAAGCAAAAACTCCACCATTATTGCTCTAGACCAAAGGGGCCATGGAAAGTCAGACAAACCTGACTCTGGATATGATTTTTCTACAGTTACAGATGACGTAGTCGCCTTCATGAATGCTCTTGGGATTAGCAATCCTATAGTCGTAGGGCACTCTTGGGGAGGAAGCGTTGCACTATGCTTAGCTGCTAAATACCCAGACCTTATCTCGGGGCTTTGCTTCATAGACGGGGGACTCATAGAAATCTCAAGAATGCCAGGCAACAGTTTGGAGAAAGCATTAATTAATATGGCCCCGCCTCGATGGGAGGGGGTTTCCGCTTCAGATGTTAGAGAACGTCTAAAGAGACGGAATTGGGGCGACCAAGACCAGACATCAAAAGCAGCAAATCTTGAGGAAATCGTCATGGCCAATTTGCTGGAGCATAGTGACGGAACCATAAGTGCCAGACTTTCTAGAAAAAACCACCTGGAAGTAGTAAAGGCTTTTTGGAATCACAAACCCTCACAACTCTTTGAACTCATCAAATGCCCAACATTGATCCTGTCAGCCCGAATGGGACTGGATAAAACAGATAGACAAGTTCTTAAAGAGGAACTAGTCCGTGAAGCCTCCCAAAAAATACCTCTAAGTAAAGCCATGTGGTTAGAGGATAGTATCCACGACGTGCCTATTCAAAGACCTGAATTGGTAGCGTCCATCCTGATGAACAATATTGAAACCGGGTTTTTTGATGAATCAAACTAAGATATGCCTGTAACCACCGGCTTTCCTAAAAAATAGTACGGGACATTCCAGATTCCTAAAATACCCAAATCTACAACCGCTTTATTCGCGTACAACTTTTTAACTATCCCTGATGCCCCAGTGCTAGGGCCTCCACTCACATTTCCCATATAGAGAACCTTTTGGCCGGTCCCAACACCTCTTGAGTTGATCACTGCTTCACATGGAGAACTTTGATCAATTTCTACAGGCAGTTTAAGCTGTATCGAATTTGTATTTTTCAAAATATTACTTTCTCAAGTCTTTGATAAACCGTGTTTAGAACATTTTAGAACAGAACAATTGTTCTGTCAACTCGTGTATGTCAGTTTAAGTGTGCACACCTCCCTTTTCTTCGAATGCTACAATTCGAACAGGTAGGAGCCAATGAGAGCACAACTTTAGGAAATTAAACCAATAAAATGAGTAGTCGACTAAAAAATAAAGTGGCCATAATAACTGGCGCAGCCAAAGGGCAAGGAGAGTTTGAAGCCCGACTTTTCGCTAATGAGGGGGCCACTGTAGTTCTTTGCGATATTGATGTCGAGGCCTGTGGTAGGACTGCTGAAGAGATCTCTTCTTCTGGAGGAAGTGCTGTCGTTATGACCTTGGATGTCACAAAAGAATCTCACTGGATAGGGGCAATAGAACAAACATTAGAATTTTTTGGAAAAATCGATATTCTTGTTAATAACGCAGGTATATACAGTCGTGTCCCGATTGAAAATACCTCAGTTGAGGAATTTGATCGCATCTTGGAAGTCAACCTGCGCGGAGTTTTCTTAGGAACGAAGCATATAATTCCAGCTATGAGAGCATCCGGAGGAGGATCTATCATCAACATATCTTCCACGGCTGGGATTGTGGGTAATGTGGGTAGCGGTGCATATGGAGCTTCTAAGGGTGGTGTCAGGTCTTTTACAAAATACACGGCTATTCAGCATGCACCTGATGGAATAAGAGCCAACTCCGTACATCCTGGGCCAATCGATACTGACATGATATCTGACAATCTTTCCACCGTTGAGGGAAGAAAATCTACTGAATCTCGAATACCGATGGGCCGAGTGGGAAGCATTGAGGACGTCGCCATGGGAGTTTTGTTTTTGGCCACTGATGAATCCTCCTACATGACTGGGTCAGAGCTGGTCATCGACGGAGGGATGACAGCTCAATAGATCATATGTAAATTACGTTGACTAATACGGCACTTCATTTTCTAGATCACATCGATGCTTGTGAATCCTTAGTAGGCTGTAAAAAACCAGCCTTGATGATCGATTTTGATGGCACACTTTCAAAGCTGACACCAGATCCATCAGATGCAATCATAGATCCTGTATGTCAAGCTCTTCTCAAAAAACTATGCACAGTTTTACCGGTCATAGCCATTGTTTCAGGAAGATCCGTTACAGACTTAGAAAGCAAAATTAATCTTAAACGAGTGGAATTATATGGGAATCACGGTGCTGAAAAATTCATTTCAGGAAAACTCATTGACACCCTCAATGCAGATATAAATTTAGACTACATTCATGAATTATTGAATTTTCTAAAATCAGAAGTGCCCCTTACAGGACTAATTTTTGAGGATAAAGCTTTTAGTGCCTCTGTCCACTACAGGCTCTCTGATGATCATAATTTAGCCAGAAATGCATTGGCTGAAGCTTTAACACATGCTCCAAATATTAATAAACTGGAAATTTTTTGGGGTAGAGAGATTCTGGAAATACGTCTCCTCTCCGGAGTTGACAAAGGTTATGCTGTACAAGATGTATTTAAACGGCACCAATCAGAATCAATGCTGTTTATAGGAGATGATACTACCGATATAGACGGCATCGCCCAATTAATTAAATTAAGGAATAGCGGAGTAATTAGGGGACTCACTATAGCTGTGAAATCTAAATCTACCAACCAGCACCTGCTTGAAAAAGCAGACGCATACGTTGAGGACATTGAGGGAGTGCGCCAACTACTCAATTGGGTGCTCAAAAATTGGTCCCCCAAAGTTTAATACCTGGATAATGACCATTACGTACTTGACATACATTTTTATCATTTGCTAGCCTGATCTAAATTGGACGATCCCCCTAGTAGTAGAACAATGATGGTATTTCTTCAGAGCGATTCATACCGCTTAGGGTGCGCTGTTGAGTTGACTAATGACTAGACCCCACCTCTCTAAGGATCTAACTGCTATTGTCTTAGCCGCCGGTAACGGGGACCGCATGAAATCCCAAACACCCAAACCACTTCATAAGGTTTGTGGAAGAGAAATGCTTAACATGGTCCTAGATGCCATAGAACTCTCTGGGATAGAATCCTCTGTCACAATCGTACCTTTGGATCATCAACTGTTCAAAATCTCAGTTGGAGGTAGAACACGATTTGAAGTTCAAAGACAGGCAAAAGGTACTGGTCATGCCCTACTGCAGGCAAAAAACTCGGCAAGAAATTCCCCATTTATATTGGTTCTAAACGGTGATATTCCCCTAATAACCCCAGAAACTATATCGCGACTTACATTTCTTCACCAAGAGAAAGGGTCCACTGTCACATTCCTAACTACCAGAAAAAATAACCCTTCAGGTTCAGGTAGGGTCAGTAGAACCCCCAATGGGTTAGTGGAGGCAATAGTGGAGGAATGTGACGCCGATAGTAAAGTTAAGCACATTACTGAAGTAAATTGCGGGGTTTATTGCTTCAAATCACCCTGGGTTTGGTCAGCACTCGAATCACTTAAACCCTCCTCAACCAATGAGTTCTATCTCACAGACTTGATAGCTCTAGCATTGAAACAAAACCTCGGGGTCGAAACTTTAGAAACTACTCAGGAAGAAGAAGTCATCAATGTCAATGACCGGATACAACTGGCAGAGGCAGAGGTTATTCTCCAAGAAAAAATTAGGGTTGAATGGATGAAGTCCGGAGTTACCATGGCCGATCCCATGTCCACCTACATAGAACAAGGTGTTGATATAGGTGAGGACACATCTATACTTCCAAACACTCATATACAACAGGGATCCACCATAGGACAAAATTGTCTGATAGGTCCAGACACCACTATTAGGGCGTCAACTATAGGATACCAATCAAAAGTAACACACTCCTTCATCGAGAACTCCACTTTAGGGTCGAGAGTATCGGTAGGGCCTTTTAGCCATATTAGGGCTGGAACCGTTCTGGAAGACAAAGTATATGTTGGTGATCACGCAGAAATTAAAAACAGCATCTTAGGCTCTGAAACTAAATGTGGACATTTCAGTTATATAGGTGATGCGATAATTGGAACGAATGTTAACCTAGGGGCTGGAACAATAACCTGCAATTATGACGGTCTCTCCAAACATACAACAGAAATCGGAAACAATGCATTTATAGGTTCTAACACAATGCTTGTAGCTCCGGTCATTATCGGTGAGAACGCAGTAACTGGAACAGGATCCATAGTAAATAAAAATGTACCTGAGGGAGCCAAGGCTGTAGGGGCCCCAATAAGAATAATTAGAGGAGGTCGGTCATAAACCGTATTGGATTTGAACATAAATAACGAGAGCCTACCAATCGTAGTATTTGTCATTTCTATTCTTTTATACTCAACAATTGGATTTATTCAATCCGCCCTCTCCTCGGTTACAAGAGAGACGATATATGTATGGAAAAGTGAAGGAAGGAATCGAGCTGAAAAATTAGAATCCCTACTTAGAAGATTCGATCAATGCCATTCAGCATTCTCAATATTAAAAGCTGCTGCCCTAGCGTTATCAGTTGTTGCAACAAATATATTACTTAATAAAGAAAGTGGCCAAACCGATTGGGGTATAACACATACGCTCCTGGCCACGGCGGCAACTCTCCTTGGTCTGGGTATAGTAGAGACAATTATTAGAACTTGTGTTGGGGCAAGAGGGCCGTTGATAGCATCCTGGCTATCAGGATTTACTACATTTGTCGGAATACTTTTGAGTCCACTCACTAGATCTCAAGAGCGCATAATAGAGATCGGTTCAGCTACTACTGAAGAGGAAACAGCCGTAACAAACAATTCAGATGGGATAGTGATGCATCTAGACGACGAAGGGGAACCGCTAGAAGAGCATGAAGTACGAATGATAAGGGGAGTATTTCAACTAGATAAAACCGTAGCTCGAGAAATCATGATACCAAGAGTTGATATGACATGCGCCGAAGTGGCCACCTCTCTAGACCAAGTCGCAAATATTATGTTGTCTAGTGGCCACAGCAAAATTCCTGTTTATAAAGATGAATTGGATCATATAGAGGGCATTGCACACTCTATGGACATCTTGCGAATTATGTCTGACCCTTCAAACTTGCGAGCCACAAATATTACCCGGTTTCTAAGGCCAGTACTATACGTGCCCGAATCAAAGACACTAGAAGATCTTCTGACTGAATTTCAGGAGAAAAGAATGCAGATGGCAATCGTGGTTGACGAATATGGAGGGGTGTCAGGATTGGCAACGGTAGAGGATTTGGTGGAGGAAATTGTGGGTGAACTACATGACGAGTTCGATAGCGGTGATCCGAAAATTAGAAAGATCAGCGAGTCAGAATATTTTATGGATGCGGGTACGGACATAGACGACGTATCTCAAATAATTAATGTCTCGTTCGAAGGAGAGGGATTCGATACTATCGGGGGATTCGTTCTTCATCAACTAGGTAAAATCCCAAGCGCAGGAGACAAGGTTGAATATCAAGATATACATATCGAAATCCTCTCCACAACAGGTCGACGCATTAGATCCTTAAGAATAAGAAAAACAGCCGGAAACACCTGATCACAGCAACTTTAATGCCGCTAATTTGTTGTATAAATTCCCATCTCAAATCCTTCGAGGCAGACCTTCCCAAATTAACTTCCAATTCAACGGACTCATAGACGTTAACAGTACCAATTAGGATGGCTGGTTCAACGCCTATACCCAATTGCCAACATAAAAAAGACTTAGACTTAAACAGCCACTATCATGATGCCTAGAAAACACGACTCAGATACCGAGCCCGTGACAAGGAATCTTTAAATTGAGATTAAAAAAAGAGCCCCCAGTCAATCTAACGACTGGGGGCTCTTTTTAGATCCTATGAAGTAGATCTAACTCACAACCTACTTATCCTTCGAAACCAAGAATGGAGCAGTAGCCTCGGATCCATTTGAACCTATCGCGTTCGCGGTATATATACCCTCACCAAGTCCAACTTTAACCTCTAACTGGAATGCTCCGTATTTGTTAGCCTCTGCTCCAGCTAGGATATTCCCACCGGCCCAAATGCTTATCATTTCTCCCTTTTTAAAACCAGAACCGTAGAGTGTTGTAGTTCCACCAGGAGCTCCAGGAGCTATAGCTAGGTTGGATGAAGGGGAAGTTACAGCAGCAGCACTATCGATTATAACAACAGGTATGCTGGCTACACTACCCGACCCACCTTGGGCTTCCAGTGTGACAGCCCCACTCGCCCGTGAGACCACGTCACTGTCCTCACTGAGGGAGGAGAAAGTCACCTCAAACGCTCCAGCGCCATTAGCCGCAACTTGGGCACCTCGGCCACCTCCAACGATTACAGACAAACTCTCGTCTACAACCAGTTGGATGACAACAGCTTCACCTGCCTCAAATCCACCGCCCGTGACCGTGAGTTCCCCATCCATAGTAACGGACGAGCTGCTCGCGGAAAGGCTTGCCTTGGGAATTGCAGGTGCGTCAGCACCATCAACTCCCGCAGGTCCCTGAGGTCCAGGTGCACCAGGAGCACCAGGATTACCGGGAAGGCCTGGAAGACCAGGTTCGCCAGGTTCGCCAGGTACGCCAGGTTCACCAGGAGCGCCCTGAGGTCCGGCAGCACCAGGATTTCCAGGGTTACCTGGAAGACCGGGTGCACCAGGTGCACCATCAGAACAACCAACTAACGCAATTATAAATACTGAGAAAACCAGAGCTGTCACCAGCCCCCGTATGCTAAATAGCCTTCTCATTTGACCCCCTCTTCTACATGGAGAATCCAGATTTTTCTAACCAAAAAAGATCGCGCCACAATCCCGACGCTTAAATTCACGTTGATAATATTAACAACTCACGAATGGACCCATCATATTAACCACCACAAGGGGATGTCAAGGCATTTACCACCCTCAACTTTAGTCAGTGACAATTCTCGTGCCTATCTCCGATATTCCCACCACACCACTCGTCAGCAAGCAACGCACTCAAAATTCTAGTTGAAAGGCACCAAATGCGCAACAGGATTTACAGCTAATGCTGTTATAATCTGCAACCGTATCTACTAAAATCAGTCCGCAATATCCCAAGACTCACGTTATTGATAACTTAGGAGAGTTATTTATCAAGATGGATCAAACCTTAAAA
>NZSI01000048.1 GCA_002696685.1 Chloroflexota bacterium
TCTCAGTCCCCCTCTGACCGATCGTGCTCTCACACCGGTTACTCGTCTTCGGCTTGGTAGGCCATTACCCCACCAACTACCTGATAAGCCGCAAGCTTCTCCCAAAGCGCCGGAGCCTTTCTTTCAATCCGGCAGGCCGGAAAGAAAGGTACGGGGTATTAGGCCAGATTTCTCTGGATTATCCCCCTCTTCGGGGCAAATTACTTACGTGTTACTCAGCCGTCTGCCACTAGCTAACCGGGCAAGCCCGGGTCGCTCGTTCGACTTGCATGCATTAGGCGCACCGCCAGCGTTCGTCCTGAGCCAGGATCAAACTCTAAGTATTTAACGGTTTCCATCTACTATTCAGCTGTTAAGGTGCTACGGGATAAATCCCAAAAAAAGTCACGCCAAAGACGCGACAGACGTACATGGTACTTCAGCACTATTCAGGCGTCAACAACAATCTATTCGTAAATCAGGTTAGATAGGCCTTATTGGAGCACCATCAGTTACTTCTCTCAATATTTGCCGAACATAAGCCACACTTCGTGCATCTTTAGAAATGTGGTCACCTGTTTGGGTTCCTTCCAGAGCAAAATAGCCGTCATAACCTGCGTCGACCATAGAATTTATTGCATATCTATAGTCGATATCTCCATCTGGAAGAGGGACCCGTAGAAAGTATGTCCTATCGTGCTCAGGAACATTTATTCTTTGAAGACTTTTGCAATGCCAATATTTAGAATGTGGAGCCAGCGCATTTATGGCTTCTTCCATGGTCTCTTCCGGCTCATCATAATGCCACAAAATATTACCAAGATCCGGATTGGCGAATACGCTTGGGCTNTCCGTCATCTCAAGAAGTTTTAGAGTTGACCTACTGTTGTCTGCTATAGAATGTTGGTGAACCTCAACAGTTACCACGGCACCGATATCCCCAGCCCTTTTGCCAGCTTCATGGAGAATCTCAGCTGTTCGTTCAAAGTCCTGATGAGAAGCCAATTGGCTGGATCCCTCCTGTATAGGAAGACCAGGAACAGTTGGGCCAAGTGTTTTATTTCTAGCCGGGCCTGAAAGAGCACTATTAACTATGTCGACACCGAGCCACTCAGCTATTTCAATAGATTTATACAGCTTATCTCTATTTACTTCTCCCTCTATGGGAGTACACAAAACCCCACCCGCTCTCATCGCTACACATGGTGTCCCGGCATCATCGAGTCTCTTCCCAATTTCTTCCACCGAGCTTTTCGTGGCTTCATCACCTCCAAACACTTCATACCCCAACTCAATACCATCGAATCCAATCTCTTTGACCTTAGTCAAAAAATTGGTAAGGGCTGGTTCTGGCATAAGCAACCATCGCTCACCAGCTTCGTATGGATAAACAGTGCTTCTTCGAAACGCATAAGCGATTTTCATAACCGTAACCTCCCAAAAGCTAGATTAACCTTAGGCAGCGTCCAATCCAAAAGATTTTTCCGCCAGCTCGACAATGTAATTACTAATGGAAAGAGACGATGTGGCGCCGGGGGAAGGGGCATTAAGAACGTGTATAGCATTTTCAGTTTCCGCAATACTAAAGTCCTGCAAAAGCTGACCGTTACGATCTACAGCCTGAGCACGTACTCCGGCTCCCGGATCACCGAGATCATCCCCAGTTATCTCAGGCATGAGAGTTTGCAAAGATTTAACAAAAACGCTCTTTACTGCCGATCTGTATTGCTCATTGAACCCAACTTTCCAATATTTGGCTGACATCTTCCAAAAACCAGGATATGACAAAGTCCCAAAAGTATCTCTAAAGCTAAAACTCGTTTTGGTATATCCCTCTCTTGCCAGTGCAAATACTGCATTGGGGCCGGCCTCAACACTTCCATTTACACGCCTAGTGAAATGAACCCCAAGAAATGGCAAATCAGGATTAGGTACAGGATATATAAGGCCTTTCACCATGTGAGCCTTTGAAGGGATAATCGAAAAATATTCGCCTCGGAATGGAATGATACGAACCCCAATATCTACCCCCATCATTTTCGCAACTGTGTCTGCATGAAGCCCAGCGCAGTTAAGTATATATTTTGCTGAGATGATTCCAACAGTCGTGTCCAAGTACACCAATCCGTCCCTTCTCTCCATTGACCTCACTTGGGCGCCTGTGAGAAGGTCTCCCCCATTCTCGCCAAGCTCACGGGCATAGGCTTGGGAAACTTCCTGGTAGTCAATTATTCCAGTATTAGGTGATAGGATCGCCTTCACCCCCGCCGAGTGAGGTTCAATCTCGGCAATTTCTTCTTTATCTACCATCCTCAGACCCTCTGCACCATTTTCCGTGCCGCGTCTGTACAAATCCTCCAACCTTGGTATCTCGTCCTCATTCACAGCCACTATAAGTTTCCCGCACATGTCGTACTCGATACCACGTGCGTCACAGAAATCTCTCAGCAGTTTTCCCCCCGTTGAGCAAAAATTGGCTTTCTGGGAACCCGGAGCATAATAAATGCCAGCGTGTATAACACCACTGTTATGCCCGGTCTGATNCTCGGCTACCTTGTCCTCTTTTTCTAGAACGGCCACCTTGAGAGACGGATAATCTGCCGTCAACTTCATCGCTGTGGCCAAGCCGATTATACCGCCACCTATAACCGCTAAATCGTAACTTCTATCAACCATAATTTCTCCCAAAATGACNAGGCTGGAAAAGCTTTCCAATGACTTGAGATATAGCAGGGCGCATTCTAGCATGTAGATTACAATCAATGCTCGGGCTCCCCCTTTGGGATGCGCTCTGAGATACTGATTCTTTATTCCGACCAAATGAAAGGAGAAGGATGTGGAAGATCACAACCAATGGATATCTCTCACTGATGTACTCGCTGCAAAAAAAAGAATCTCTCCTTTTATTGTTAGGACCCCTCTTCACAGACACTTAGCACTTGAGAATTTTCTGGGCACTGAAACATATGTGAAACATGAAAACCACCAGAAGCTTGGAGCTTTTAAGGTACGTGGTGGCGTAAACATGGTGTCTCAGATGAGCAGGGAGGATTTAGAAAGAGGTATATCCACTGCTTCAAGTGGAAATCATGGTCAATCGATTGCATACGCTGCCGGATTGTTCGGAGCAAAATGCTATGTTGCTGTACCTGAGGGGGCCAATCCCGGAAAAGTACAATCCATGCGCAATATGGGAGCAACTGTTATCGAGCATGGACCACATTTTGGTATAGCAAACGATTACATAATGAAACTCTCTGAAGAGAAAGGTTACCGGTATATCCATGCTGTGAAAGACACGGTACTTTACCAAGGGGTCGGTACCTACACTCTTGAAATACTAGAGGACTTGCCCGACGTGGACGCCATCATAGTGCCAGTCGGGGGAGGAAGTGGAGCGTGCTCCACAGCGGTGGTTGCGAAAAGTATAAATCCTAAAATCGAAATAATTGGCGTACAAGCTGATTCTGCCCCCGCAGTTTATGATTCATGGAATACCGGTTCCTTAGAGACAGCCAGAATGGACAGCATAGCGGAAGGATTGGCTACTAACACAGCATACGAACCTGCCTTAACCATGTTGAGAGATTTATTAGACGACTTCATTCTAGTAAGTGATGAAGAAATGGAAGATGCAGTTCTTTTGTATCTTGAACACACCCGCAATTTAGTGGAACATGCAGGAGCAGCTAGTCTGGCTGCTGGCATCAAAATAAAAGAGAAATTGCTGGGTAAAAAAGTCGTCCTAGTCGCCAGTGGCGGTAACCTTTCAATGGCTCATCTCAACAGAGCACTTGAACGATATAGAGATTAACGAATGGCAGAAATATCTAAAACTGACCCTGGAACAAATCTGTTTCCAGAATTTGAAAATTTATATGACTTGATTTCATCAGAAGTCGTAGGATTAGATGATGCTCAGCTCGATTTCACTTCAAAGGATTGGAGTTGGTCAGAATGGAGTATTAGGATGCAGCTAAGTCATATGGCGTCTTTAATACCTCGTTGGCTGGTTGCTCGTTGGGGACATGAAACTTTCCCAAACGGAGATCATGGCCTAGGAAACTTAACTCCTATTATTGACTCCCCCTCTGATCGAAGACTAGATGACGAAATATTTCACGAGATATCTGACATCATGAAAATGCTACACCGATGCATAGAAATAGCGAACAGAGTGATCTCTGAGAATTCAGTCGAGTTTTTGAGAGACCGATTTATTCGTAGGGACCCAACCCCTCAGTGGGTATCAATGTCACGTGCGCATCCTTGGGGGGTGACAGTTGAAGAAACCGCTAAAAAGGGTGACATGGCAGCCGGAACTATGTCATTGGAAGCAACTTTGAGGCACATCTACTTCGAGGAAATTACCCACCTATATAACATCCAGAGACTAAAAAAAGCACAAAATCTGCGAACCGTGGTCGATGTTCCTAAAGTTGGTTACTGGACTCTTGAAGATTGGGACAGGAGTGAACCAACTTAATCTCGGGTGTCGGTAAGTCTCAACCTTTGTTCATCGGGTACCGTGCGGTAACGAGATGGTAAAGGGGAATCATGTCTTGTTGCCACATTCCTAGCAGAAGATTCTATGAGACGAACCCCACCTATGAAATCATGAACTGAAATGTACTCGTCATCCACTCCTCCATCAGGGTCCGGAATAGATGTTGTTGCGTTATGCCAATTACCAAGAGGAAATGCTATCCCCGTGGCGCGATAACCATTCGCTGCAAACGCACTTGCCTCACAAGATCCTGCACTCATAAGTTGACGTTGGCATTTATAGTCAGAATCACAAGATTTGATGGATTCTCTCCCCATAATTAGAATCTGTTCTGCTTCGGAATCGAAGGTATAGGATGCATCTCCAGTCCTTATGACAGGTCCTTCTCCTTGCTTAACGCCCGGAATAATAGAACTCGTTTCAACTGACACCACAAATGTATTCTTGGGTAACGTGTTCTCTAGTGAAAGCAATCGAGCTCCAATCAGACCAACTTCTTCAGCTCGTGTGAAAACTCCATAAACGTCACTAGAGGAAGGATTTTTAGTCAACTCCTCTAGCGATGCAATGATTGCAGCACAGCCAGCCAAATCATCCATAGCTCTCATTCGCAATAAATTNTCAGATATACTGAAGTCATCCAGAGCGAAAACAATTGGCGCACCCACTGGAGGTGGAGTTGAAGACTTAACCAATAATTCATTTTGTGCCCCAGGTATTGGCTCCAATACACATTTTCCTCTGTCCCCTTTTTCGTCAAAGTAAAAAGCATTCGCACCCTTGGCTATAGAAGCCAATGGGACGCCGCCCAATGATGATGCGACGGGTACTCCTTCTTCGTATCTAACGACTTCAAAACCTGGATGGTCCATATGAGCCACAAATGCTATGGGCAAATTCTCTGCCCCAGATCCAGAGTGACTGCCTACCTTAGCAACTATGTTCCCGTACTTGTCGACTCGATAATTAATTTGTGAATTATCAAGGGTGTCCAAGATACAACGCGAAACGAGCTGTTCATGAAATGAGGTAGCGGGACATTCTCCAAGTAGACGTAGAATATCAACCGCTCTCCTTCCAATTGGGTATCGATCGAGATAATTTTTCAAATCATTTGACATCATAAAACCTTTCTTGAGGTGAATTTAACCCTGACATATACTGCCACAACAACCGTGATAGATTCACGATGTTCTTTAATGAGAGATAATTTCTAGGGGAGAAAACCATGGAACTCGGCTACTTCACGATGCCTCTACACCCACCTGGATCAGATATCACACAAACGATGGATGATGATCTAGAGCAACTGGTATTCCTGGACAAACTCGGTTATAGGGAAGCATGGGTTGGTGAACACTTCACAGCCCAGTGGGAAAATATACCCGCACCGGATCTTTTCATTGCAAAGGCCCTCGCCATGACTGAAAACATAGTTTTGGGCACTGGCGTGACATGTATGCCCAATCACAACCCCTTTATGATCGCCCACAGGATAGCTCTGCTTGACCATCTCGCCCATGGGAGATTCCAGTGGGGGATAGGGTCTGGCGGATTTCCTGGAGATTTTGAAGTATTTGGATTCGATCCTTCAAAAAGTGACCATAGAAATATGTCAAAAGAGGCCGTGGAACTTATCCTGCAACTTTGGAAAGACCCTAAACCCGGAAGATATAAAAACGAGTATTGGGATTTCACGATTCCTGAACCTGATGATGAGATTGGTCTCAGGTTTCATTTAACCCCATACCAGAAACCCCATCCCCCTATTGGAGTGGCTGGGGTCTCTCCTAAGTCAGAGACACTCACCATGGCAGGTGAGCGGGGTTGGATTCCAATGAGCATCAATCTTGTTCCCAGTAATACTCTGGCTGGACACTGGGAAGCGGTAGAACTAGGAGCAACCAAAACTAAAAACGAGCCCAATCGTTCAGATTGGAGAATAGCCAGGGAAATATTTGTGGCAGAAGATGGAACAGCTGCAAGGGAAGAAGCACTGAATGGAATTCTTAGGAGAGATTTCGACAATTATTTCCATCGACTAATGTCTAAATTAGACATGCTCGGTTTGTACAAAAGGGACCAAAGTATGCCTGACAGCGAAGTGACGCCCGAGTATGTCATGGAAAACGTCTGGATAGTAGGTGACCCAGACGAAGTTGCCACAAAAATTCGAGACCTACACCACGAGGTCGGGGGCTTCGGAGTGTTGCTTGCGATGGGACATGAGTGGTCTCCCTTAGATAAATGGCAAAAATCCATGGAATTGCTGGCTAGGGAAGTTTTGCCAAAGGTTGCGGATCTCAAGTACTAATGGGCGAGATAATTCTTGTACAACTTGGCAATCAGACCTCATTTTGTGAGCTATTGTCGGAAAACTCAAATGGGAAAAGAATCCGCGTCAAGATAGGTCGTAACAAAGAGGCTAAACTACCGTTAAATCGGGTTTTACTGAGAACAGGTACGACCTGTAACTCTCACGAGGAAGTTGTCAGTTTTAGTGAGAGATCACGAGCTTTAATGGATGAAATAGATTTAAAGATTGCGTGGAAATCTCTGTCCGGGAATGAAGATATCGTCTCATCCGTGCATATAGCGGAAGCTTGCGGTCTAGATAGCAATCCCTATTCTATTGCTGCTGTTTTATTAAGTATCGAAGAAGATTCCACCTACTTCTATTCAAGCGATGGAGGATTCGGTTGCCACACAGGAGAAGCAATCGAAACCCAGATGGAAAAAAGGTCAAAGGAACGTAAAAGGCAAAAAGAAATTTCGGATCTCCTGACAACTATGGATAAAGGTGAGCTGTCCTTAAATCTAACAAAGGATCAAGACTCCGAACTAAATCATATACGCGAATATGCAATTCACGGGGATAGATATAGCCGGAGTGGCAGGGCAATCGAACTATTGTCACAAATTAGATCTGGACCTAACGAGTCAATTCAAATTTACGCTTATAACAAGCTAACAGAGTGCGGCGTACTAGACATAAATTATCCTCGCGAGATAGATATAGCAGGAATACCGAAAACATTTGATAACAAAGTTCTACTTGAAGCCAGCAGCCTGAAAGACTATCCCACTTCAGAAGAAGAGATCCTCGACTTAACTGGATTAGATACCTTTACGATAGACGACGAAAGCACCACCGATAGGGACGATGCATTTTCTGTGGTAAATGAGACCATATGGATACATGTAACTGACATTCGCTCACTTATTCCCGAAAACTGCGAAATAGACTCAGAAGCATCTTCGAGAGCTGCTACCTTATACACTCCAGATATAATTCTCCCAATGCTTCCATCAGAAATAAGTGAAGGGCTAGGAAGCCTAGACCCTGAACAAAATAGACGATGTTTGTCTATAAAACTCGATGCGGCCACTGGTGAATCATGTTTTGATTGGACTATCCATCACGCAAAAATAAAAAGTGACAAGTCTTTAAGTTATCGGCAAGCAGACAAAATCCTCTCGGACCAAGATGATCCTTTACATCTCACGTTTTCTCACGTACGAGAGTCGATGCAATGCCATGAAATCGCCCGAATTCGAAAAGGCGCTTTCGCTCTCAACAGGCCAGAATTAAGCATCACAGTTTCAGAAGATAAAAAGATTGACGTAAAAGTACTGCAAAGAAATTCTCCATCAAGATCAATGGTGGCTGAACTAATGATCGTATACAACAGTCTGATAGGAACATATTGTGCTGATAATCGTATCCCCGTCCCATTCCGAATCCAAAGTGACCCTGAAGACTCTCTCCCATTGGAAATGCCTGAAGGCCCTTTTAAGTGGCACTCAATCGGAAAGCTTTTAAGACCGGCGAAGCTATCCACAACAGGAGGAATCCATTGTGGTCTGGGGATAGAAAATTATGTACAGGCCAGTTCTCCCCTGAGGAGGTATCTCGATCTAATAGTTCAGAGACAGGTCATTAGTTACATGCGCTCGAAATCCAATAGATACGACGATACAGAGATTGGCACTATAGCCAATATTGCTGACACACAGTTCCGGACGCTTCGCAGAATTGAAAATGATCGACTCAAGTACTGGTTTTTAAAATATTTAAATGAGCAGCATTTAGAGGGTCCCAAAGGAGAAGTATTAAAAGCCATAATATTGGAAAACTTGGACGAGCGTCCGAGTAATTTCGAGCTAGTCGACTTCCCATATCGTGGTAAATGTTATTTCCCTAGAACAGTGAACCCAGGTGACCAGTGTTATCTGCAATTAAATGGCGTGGACCTTTGGCATAAATCAGCTCAATTTTCTTTTAAAAGCACTGTCTAATAGTGCGACACAAACTGTCTACATAATACCCCTGAGTAAAAAGGAAGATTAACGAAGATATTAGACCAGACACCCCAGTCATCGCAGACTCATATAATTCCTTAGATTATTTGCTAAATGGATTACAATCCGTTCACAAAAAGTCATGCTCCTTCTTAAAAATTAAAAAATACTCCGATAGTTGGAATACTGGTCGGGGTGGCCGGGATCGAACCGGCGACCTCCTGTTCCCAAAACAGGCGCGCTACCGCTGCGCTACACCCCGATTATAAAAAGCCATACCAGATTACCTTGTGAAAAGTCAGAGGTAAAGGAAATGGCCCAACAAAATTCATACGATGCATAACAAACTGCATCAATGTACAATTCGCTCCCTTAAGTTGTTAAACGGTTGCTATGTGGAGGAATAAAATGGCTATTGTAGGAACAGGCGATTATAAATACGAAAGAGTCCCTTTGTGGCCAAATATGCCTAAATACTGGGCCTTTGGAGCCGCATCAGACGGGGCCGTTAACTCCAAAGACGAAATTCATATTTTCAGCAGAGGAGATCATCCAGTCACGATATGGGACAAGGATGGAAACTTCATTTCCTCATGGGGAGAAGGCACATTTTCTGCAAACCCTCATGGCATATATATAGCCCCGAACGATAACGTATGGCTGGTTGACCGGGATTTCCACATCGCCACGGAATATACGCCTTCAGGCACCCCAATAAGAACGCTTGGCGAAAAATTGGCCCCATCTCCATCATTCCAAGGAATTCCTTTCAACATGCCTTCAGGACTAGCTATAGCTCCGAACGGTGAATTATTCGTTTCCGACGGATACGGCGGGCATAGAGTGCATAAGTTCAGTGCTGAAGGAGAACTGTTACTGTCTTGGGGCAAACAGGGAACAGGTCCTGGAGAATTTGCTCTTCTTCATAACATTTGGGTCGACAAGAACAGCAGAATCATAATATGTGACCGTGAGAATGACAGAATTCAAATCTTCGACGACCAAGGTAATTTCATCGAAGAATGGACCGATATTTCCAAGCCTGGAGATGTCTGGGTACACGAAGATCTGGTGTATTGTGTTGAACAAGGCGACCACGGAGGAGTTAGCATATGGACTCTAGATGGCGAAGTTGTTTCCCGATGGAAGATTGATGAAGACCCAGGAAAAGGATCTATCCTCGGCGGACATGGAATAACAGTAGATTCACAAGGATCTATATACGTTACTGAAATAGGAAATGGAGAGCGAGTCTCCAAATTCGTTCGTGTTTAATACATCATCGATATAATCCCTTAATTATTCACAGGAGTTAGTCACATAGACGAGAAACGTATAAGAGAATTACTGGAAAATGTTAGAAATGGCTCGGTCGACATCAATAAGGGTATTGATGAGCTTAAAGGCCTCCCATTTGAAAATCTAGAGTTTGCAAGAGTAGATCATCACAGGGCTATTCGACAGGGTTTCCCCGAGGTCGTTTTTGGTCAAGGCAAGACTTCTGAGCAAATTGCTGAGATTTGCTCGGCAATCGTAAAGAGATCAGGGAAAGTACTAGTTACGAGAGCGAGTGCCTATAACTACCAAGCTGTAAAGGAAAAAATACCTTCAGCTGAGTACGATGACGCTGCAAGAATTATCATGGTTAGGTCCGAGACGGAAACGGACCCAAAAGTACCGGGAGTCTTGGTAGCCTGTGCTGGAACATCTGACCTTCCAGTGGCAATAGAGGCATCTTTGACCGCCGAAATGATGGGCTGTGAAGTTGAACGTATATTTGACGTGGGTGTAGCCGGAATTCATAGACTCTTTGACAAACTAGATAATTTAAACAGGGCGCGAGCCATCGTGGCAGTAGCTGGTATGGAAGGTGCCCTAGCCTCAGTAATAGGGGGACTCGTTGATGTTCCTATAATCGCAGTTCCCACTAGTGTCGGATACGGCGCCAGTTTCGGGGGATTGGCGGCTCTCCTGGCAATGTTGAATAGTTGTGCACCAGGAGTAGGTGTCGTGAACATAGACAACGGATTCGGTGCTGGATATCTTGCTGCCAATATCGTATTAACAGCGGCTAGATAATAGGAAAAAAGGACCGACTTAGAAATGGACGAAAGAAGCGTCATATCATTTCCTCTAGGCATATCCGCAAGCGAAAATACGATTGAAGGAATCTCTAGCAGTAATTACCATTCGGACGATGCACCACCAAGGTACAAAATTGCTTT
>NZSI01000049.1 GCA_002696685.1 Chloroflexota bacterium
GGAATGTGCTTATGTCTGCCCTAGCCGGCATTGATCAAGCCCTTTGGGACATTGCCGGGAAACACTACGGCGTTCCGGCGCACGCACTGATGGGCAGCAACACGAGGGACAAGATTGGCGTGTACGCACACTGGGGGATTCGCGACCTCAGCGAAGAGGGTCTGGAGCAATCCAGAGAACGTCTGGAATGGTTACAGAATGCAGGAGGCTACAAGGCGTTCAAAGCGGGACCAGCAGGCAAGTGGCGCGCGCATGAATCGCCAAAAAGAATTGATGAGTTCGTCAAAGCCGCCTACATAATGCGCGAATGGGTAGGCGATGATGTTGACCTGTTCTTTGACTTCCACGCCAAGATGACGCCGGCTCTTGCAATCGAGGTTTGCAACGAGATCAAAGGCATGCGTCCGGGATTTGTGGAGGAGCCAATACCTCAGGAAAACAAAGATTCTCTAAAAGTTGTATCGCAAGCCGTGCCATTTCCCATCGCCACTGGCGAGCGACTGCTAAGTCGCTGGGAATTCAGGGAGATATTCGAGGCAAACGCCGTCGCCATCATCCAGCCAGACGTCGCCCATTGTGGCGGCATAACAGAGTTGAAGAAAATCGCAAACATGGCAGAAGTTTACTACATTCACGTGGCTCCTCATTGCGCTATTGGGCCAGTAGCTTTCTCAGCTTGCATGCAGGTTGACGCCTGCATACCCAACTTCTTCATGCAAGAGCAGGTTGACGCAGGGCTGGGCAATGGACTGCTTCAACAAGACTGGGTAGTCAGAGACGGCTACATCGACCTTCCTACCAAGCCGGGCCTCGGCATCGATATTGACGAAGACGCCGCGTGCCGAAACGTCGACTCCAACGAGCCTGAGTTGGGCGGAGATGAGTGGTTCCATGAAGATGGCAGCGTAGCTGACTGGTAATAAACTTTACATATCAGTCTCACTGTTCACTCCCGGAGGCAGATCGGGCGATTTGTTGGAGTAGTCGGCGTTCTTCATGAGACAGGCCTCCGACTTCAGTTTCCAAATCCTTGAGGTCGCCATCGAACAGGGTTGTATAGAAAACGCACGCTGCCAGGTATGACCCGGCGAGCGTCGGATGGCTGCCATCTTCGGCATATAACTCAGGCGTGTCGTGTTTCTCAAGCATTTCCCGCCATGCGGACCCCACTGGGACTACCGTCGCCGCGAGTTCTTTTCCGATACTGTTGTAGCTGTCGATCAACAGTTTTTGATTCTCTGGTTCATGTTTGCGGGCCCAAGTCATGAACAAAACCATTGTCGCGCCACTTTCTTTCATTACAGGCACGAACTCGCGGACGTTTTCATGGAACCGTTTGCCATTCTTAATTGGCAACCTGCTCTGTTCTTGGAACAAGACATAATCCCATTTTCCATCGCTGATTGTGTCAGCGGCGCCGGCGTTCCAGTGGCGACGCAAAGACGCTCCCCCCGCCGCAATGACTCTGGATTCGATCGTTGCGCACGCCCCTGCCTCTGCGATAGCGCTCAGCAATCCAGGCAGGTCGTTTCGGGTTGTGAAACTGTTACCTATGAATAGCATCCGGACTGTTTTACTGGGCATGAAAAGTCACTTTCAACTAAAACTGGCCCTCGTAGCTCGGGGCGACCCGCGGGCTATTTCTGCCGTCGAATCGTACGTACTATGATTCGACTACGTCTAGGTAGGTTCTTCGTCCTTCCTGCCTTTGTTCTTTGTTAGGCTCTAATCAGCCGATCCACGATAGATGAGCCTAGGAGCGGACGTCAATAAGTGTCAGAAAATATAAGGTTAGTGTCAGCTTGAGATCAGGCAGTCCGGTGTGTATAGCGCTTAAATTGAAACGTCGAATTGAAATTCCAAGAGGGCACTCATCAAGAAGCTATTCGCCACCAAGATCGGAACCATCGCCATCGCGGCCGTGGCAATCTCGCTGTGAATCGGTGCCACGATTATGCCCAGTGCCGCTCAGAGCNCCGAAGCCTCGGTTCCCAAAGTGTCCGATATGGCCTGATGCTCCAACGTCGAAATCACCGAGAAGAAAGTCTACCAAGAACTGATGATGTCCAAGGACATCGACAAGGCCAGCCCAAATCTGGCCATGGAATCATGCGCTACCGTATCAAAATAACCTCATAAACCGGATTTTTCTGATAGATTCCAGCGTCGGCAAAACCGTTCTATACTGCATCAGCTCTGACTTTGTGAACGCATAATTGCGTCGTCGCGATATGTCGAACACCGCTTCACTGTCTGCTCTCCGGTCGACCGCACCCCACCGTCGGATTAGCATTGTCACCACACGATATGATCTCTGCCCCGAAGCATGCGCTCAATCCGAACCTGCCTTATACTCGACCGACCTTTTGCGAGCCCTTCTGGTATACAATCGCTATCATCATTCTATGGACTTATTGCCGCATTTACACACGTGCTTAGGCGGCATCTCGTGGCCGATCGTTCACTTGATTCCAATCCATCTGACAAGATAATGCCGGCGGATGTTTTTTGAAGGAGTCGTCTTGAAATACAACAGGCTGGGAACATCAGATATCGAAGTCTCTGAGTTTACGTTGGGGTGCTGGCCTTTTGCGGGCGGCAACGTGTGGGGCGACCAGGACGACGCCGACTCCATATCGGCGGTGCACGCCTCGCTGGACGCAGGAATCAACTTCTTCGACACCGCCGAGGGTTATGGCGCTGGCAAATCGGAGGAAGTGCTCGGCGAAGCGCTAAAAGGCAGGCGCGACCAGGCGGTAATCGTCACCAAGGTGGGCGACAGTCACCTGTCGCCAGACGACGTGCGAAACTCTTGCGAAAGCAGCCTTTCGAGGATGGGCACCGACTACATCGACCTGTACCTGATCCATTGGCCCAACCACGAAATCCCCATCGCCGATACGATGGGAGCTTTGCAGGGTCTGGTTGATGAAGGCAAAGTTCGGGCGCTGGGTGTCTGCAACTTTGGGGTCCAAGACCTATCAGACTTGCTGGAAGTCGGCCACATCGAGGTCAACCAGCTCCCTTACAGCTTGCTTTGGCGACCCATCGAATACGAGATTTTCCCGAAGTGCAGGCAGAACAACATTGGCCTGATGACCTACAGCCCTCTTATGCAGGGACTCCTGACCGGCAGATATGCCAATGCTGACGAGGTGCCTGACGGGATAGCGCGCTCAAGGCATTTCGCGTCCACGAGACCTCAAGCCATGCATGGCCAGCAAGGCATGGAGGAGGAGTTATTTGAAGTGATCGCCCGCTTTGGAGAGGTATGCCGTCGAATCGGCCAGCCTATGGCCCATGTCGCATTGGAATGGGTGAGGGCGCACGAAGGTGTAAGCTCGGTGTTGGTCGGCGCGCGCAACGCCGACGAGGTTGCCCTGAACCTGCCCGCCTTCGACTTGACTCTCCCTGACGAGATCATCAAAGAGCTGAATGAGTTGACCGAAGGCATCAAGAGCAACCTGGGCAACAGCCCCGACATGTGGCACGGCGAGAACCGAATGCGATAATTTTCTTAATAATAGTGGGATTATTTCACAGGTCTACGGTCGAGGGTAGAGTTATGGCGTGAATCAAGATTGGCGATACACTGAACGCATTTTGTAAAGACACCGGTGTGTATCTTGAAGGGGCATCACAATTGATCTGCCGACATTTTGCCGACCAAATTGCCGACACGGGCTGATATTGGGTGGTAGAGCTGGTATTAATATTCCTTCAAAGTAGTATTTCTAGGCATGAACCGGCATATAAAAACATTAGGCATCAGGAATGAATTGAACTTCAAATCTGTTGGCAGCAGTCCTGCGACTAGTGTGGTGGGTTCGACTCCCTCGCGCTCCCGCCAAAGCTAAACAATTGCTTTTTTCGCCCTCTGATGGGGGGCTGATTTGTTCTGAAGAAGTGCTCACAACACTTTTCATAAGTTCGTTTTAACGTTCTTTAATCCCGGGATTCCAAGGTCGTTTACCATTCACTAACATACTTAGGTAAGACGGCGCTATTCCAAGTATTTTTGCCTGCTGTCTAAGACTCATTTACCCAGTCCTTTATGAATTCCCTTATATCTTCAAGTTCCTCTTCATCAAATACATACTCTAAGTTTTCCTCTGGCATATCGCCTTTGATTGTGTAGAAATCTTCTTCAGGTTCCTCTACTACCAAGCCTTGAGCTAACATGTTGGATACATGCATTGTCATCATCAGAGCCTTATATGGGCGGAGATACCTTTTATCTGTCATCTGAGACCATGTATATGTGAGTCCAAAGTGGTTGCCTACCGTGAGATTGCCCTCGGCATCCTTGATGCCTCGGGTGCCGCAATCTTCACTTGTTATTTCTTTGAACTTCTCCGCCTTGATAGCATGCCTATAATGCTCCGTCCTATCCATGCTTCTCCACGGCTTGTACGTCATGAATGCGTTTAAGTCTGAGTAGTCAGCGGGTATTCCACTTATCTTCTCCAGAAGCTCTCTTACAGCGTAGTGAGTGGCTACTAAGTAGACATCTCGGTATGTAAAATCGTCTGCCATATTATGTACACGCCACCACCAATCAATCTCTCTTACAGTTGGCTTCCATTCATCACCAGTTCCGTATACCCATATGGAAGGGAACATTGGCATAGATGGTGTTGTACTCAACCTAAAAAGCATTTCAGATATATATTCGCTAGCCTCTAGCGGTAAGCCATATTCCTCCATGAGGTGGAGCTCAAATGGAGCTTCTCTACTTATCGCTTCCTTGTCCATTGACTTAAAGTGTGCAATCCAGTTACTAAGCGTCCGAGCGGACACGGCATCTGTCCCATAACCATCTTTCAGCATCCGAAAGATTCGACCATGAGTTCTGCCCGAATAATGCAACTGTATTGCGCTGTTGAATTGCTTTAGAAATCGTTCCTGTACTTTCATCTTTGCCTCTCCAGACTTTTGCTAAATAGTATATATTTTTTACTATACATTTTTAAGTATTATGCAATTACTGAGGGGACAGGTTGGTCTAATTTTAGGCTAGTCTGGGGATTGCGAGGTAGAGAGAAATAACAAAGGTGAGCCGTTTTTCTAATTTTCGGGTCACTCCTGAGGTTGCTGAGAGCCTTAGTAGAAGCGGCCTTCAAAAAATAGATTAGGTAAGCTTACCCAAGGGTTGAGTTTTAGTGCTTGGCTGGAAAGGGTGACCTTTTTGGTATTCAAATTTTTCTGGGGCACTGGGCTCTATATGTGTGAAGGGCGCAAAGACTAAACCCTTTGGTTCAAAGTGTTGGGGGAGCATGGGTACACGTGTATGAGTAGAGCACGGGGACTAAGGGGTCTAGAGCCTGTCTATAATGACGCCATAAGACAATCAATAGGGTATTTCTTAGAAGAAATAGTCTGAGCCTTTTCTCAAGCCAGCTCTGAGAAACCTGAGGGAGCGGGTATCACAACTCGAATTGTTCTGATCTTCCTATAGGATTCCAACCAAGCATAGTACTGGCGTGGGACGTATCTCTCCATTTCATTTTGTTATCTGAAATTGCGTCAAAGATTTCGAATCTTACTGAATCGGGTGCACTCAAACATAAGTCTACGATTTGTACACAATCCGAATGACTCAAATATCCCGGATAGTGACGGACAAGTTTTGGCTTATCAGTATCCAAGACTGCGCCGAGCCTTATATTTATGACAGAGATGCCGTGATAGTCTGAATAGTACCTTCCCAAGGTTTCCCCAAAAACCTTGCTTACTCCGTACAAACTGTCAGGTCTTACTGGATCACCATAATCTAGCAGTTTCCACTTGTCAGGTATTTTTTCATATTCCCCTTGGGCGATATGGCCGTACGGATAATCTAGTTCATATCCAAGCATAGTACTACCGGAACTAGCAAAAACAACGCGAGATACGTTATTTCTGCTGGCGGCCTCAAAAACATTGTATGTACCGTTTATGTTTACCTTATTCGTGTTTTCCCAGTCGTTAACGTCTGCCAAGTAGGCAGATAAGTGCAATACTGTGTCAATTTTCTGAAACGCAGGAAGAATTTCATCAAGGCTAGATATGTCCGCCTGTCTAAAAGGTATTTCCTCAACCTTTCGGCGATTCAGAGCACTGAAATCATATTTTTCCGAGAGATTCTCGAGAACTAATCCACCGATTAAACCACTTGCTCCGGTGATCAAAACTTTAGGTCTGGACATAATTGAATCTCCTGGTTAACTATTCAGTTTGCCGGCATGTTGTCCTAACTAGCTAAATTGAGGAATTACTTCCTCTACAAATAGTTTCATATCATCCAGTTCCTGAAATTTAGGGAAAGTAGTCACTACCATATCGAATCCCATTTCTGCTAATTCGTGCAGTTGGTCACAGACCGCCGCTGGGTCACCGGCAATCACTTGACCAGTGTCATTTTTGCCCTCAGCCATACTTATTGCCTTCCTATGATTCTTATCTATGAAAAATCTAGGTGCCAGAGTCTTTCGTATGCTGTTGTAGTCTCTTCCAACCGCTTCACAGTGTTGTTTGAGTATTTCCAGCTTTCGCGACAGGTCTGGGATAGGTCTCATTACATCATTCCACCAATCGGCGTATTGGGCTACCACTCTTAATGTTTTTCTCTCTCCACCTCCTCCCAACATTAAAACGGGCTGTGGATCTGGCCTGGGCTCACAATAAACATTATCAATCTGATAGTACTTTCCTCTGAAGTTAGCGGGGCTGTCTACCCACATTTTTTTTATGATCTGCACTCCTTCTTCTAACATATCTACTCTTACACCGGCAGAAGGGTAGTCAAATCCATATGACCTATATTCATCTTCATACCAGCCTGCACCATACCCAAGTATTAAGCGCCCCATGCTCATTTCTTGCAGGCTAGCCGACATCTTAGCCAAAAGAGACGGACTTCGGAAAGAATTACACATTACTACCGTGCCCAACATAGGTCCTGGGTATCTGGCTGCCATCCAGGTAAGCATCGTCCAGCACTCCACTCTAAATTCTGACGCGTAATTTAGGTGGTCAGAAGACCAAATAGAGCTGAAACTTTGAGAGGCGACATCAAGAGCCCTGTGGAGATCGTATAAATAATTCCTCGGTGTGATAGCTTCATAACCACGTTCTCCACAGGGTGGATTGTACCCAAAATCTATTAAATGTTTTGTCATATGATTCCTCCGTTCTACATCTTTGTCTATAATTCGCCGCNCACTTCGTTTAGACGCATATNTTCTGAGGGAATATGCAAGTGATATGGATTTCCATCAGAATTCAAGTACTCTATTTCAACCGCCTCAAAAAAATCTGTCTTAGGTATACCTTGTGCTGACACTGTACACAATCAGAATCCTGTATGGTGCTAGGAGAGTGATATTGCTTTAACAAAAAAGAGAATAGGATGTTTAGATATGTCAGTTCCAGCTTATGAACCCAACGCAATAATTTCGGAAAAGGAATATACCGTAATCGGAACCCGTCCGCTTCGCCATGACGGAGCGGACAAAGTCACAGGGCGGGCCATATACGGNGCTGATATTAATCAAGCAGGACTACTCCATGGGAGAATTTTGAGAAGCACCCACGCTCACGCCAAGATAATTTCCATAGATACTTCCAGAGCCGAGGAATTACCAGGAGTGAAGGCAGTTGTAACAGCCAGTGATCTTCCGAAGACTCCAGAGGGTGTAACAATCGACTATGGTGAAGGTGAAATGGACCTTCACTTTATGCGTCAGAACGTGATGGCGACAGACAAAGTGTTATATGCAGGTCACGCAATTGCGGGCGTAGCTGCGGTGAATGCTCACATNGCTGAGGAGGCATTGGCCTCTATTGAAGTGAAATTTGAGGTTCTACCAGCGGTGACAACAGCACCTGAGGGAATGGCGGATGGAGCGCCGGTTATTCTTGAAACTCTGCAAAAAAACGAGTTGGGAGAAACTATAAGCGGACCCAGTAATATCGCTGAACATTTTCAGCATAGGTTTGGAGACATTGAAGAAGGATTTAAGCAGGCTGATACCGTCATAGAAAGACAGTTTTCGACAGCCATGGTTCATCAGGGTTATATAGAGCCCCAGAATGTCACCGCTCTTTGGAATAAAGACGGAAGGTTACATATTTGGATAAGCACACAGGGGCCTTTCGAAGTGCGGGGCGCCGTGGCGGCATCCCTAGATCTTGAAGTGTCTCAGGTGAAAGTCACCCCTATGGAAATTGGTGGGGGCTTNGGTGGTAAGTTTCCTCTCTATCATGAGCCAGTNGCTGCGTTACTTTCCAAGAAAACCGGACAGCCAGTAAAAATAGTGATGTCACGAAAGGAAGTTTTCGAAAGCACTGGCCCTACCTCTGGCTCCTCCATAAAAATAAAGATGGGAGTAACTTCTGAAGGGAAAATTACAGCTGCTCAGGCATGGCTTGCGTATGAGGCAGGAGCATTTCCTGGATCCCCTGTGGGTGCGGGAGCCGAATGCGTTTTCGCNCCCTATAATATTCCAAACGTGCTTATAGANGGATACGACGTAGTAGTGAACAAACCCAAAGCGGGAGCTTACAGAGCGCCGGGAGCCAGCAACGCAGGTTTCGCTGCCGAGACCGTGGTTGATGAGTTATGCGTTAAATTGAACATTGACCCAATAGAGTTCCGATTGCGGAATGGTTCAAGAGAAGGAACTAGACGACCAACTGGACCTTTTTTCCCACGAATAGGATTGATTGAAACACTAAAGGCAATGAAGTCGCATCCTCACTGGAACTCTCCGCTAGCAGGAGAAAACTGCGGTCGTGGTGTTGGAGTAGCTTACTGGATGAANGGTGGCGCTGAGTCTGCCTGCATNATTACTACCAATTCAGATGGAACTATTAATCTCACTGAAGGGTCCACAGACATTGGAGGGACCAGAGCCTCTGTTGCAATGCAGGCCGCAGAAGTTTTGGGGATAGATTCTGAAGATGTTATTCCNGCGGTCGTGGACACTGATTCTATTGCTTACACCAGTGGAACAGGAGGGAGCAGNGTTACATTTAAGACAGGTTGGGCGGCATTTAAGGCTGCAAATGATTTGAAAAATCAAATGATAAAACGTGCTAGCCTGATCTGGGATGTGGAGAAGAATTCGATTGAACTTGTAGATGGTTTGTTCAAATCAAAAGTCGATAGCGCACTTCATATGACCTTTAAAGAACTGGCTCAGCAATTAAACAGTACTGGCGGCCCCATCGTTGGGCGGTCAGCTGTAAACGCCACCGGAGTGGGGGCGGCATTTGCAGGTTGTATAGCCGACGTTCATGTGGACCCTGACACGGGTAAGGTAGATGTCCTAAGATTTACGATTGTTCAGGATGCCGGAAAGGCAATACATCCAAGCTATGTGGAAGGTCAGATGCAGGGAGGAGCAGTGCAAGGCATAGGATGGGCTTTGAATGAAGAGTACTTTATGAGTGATGAAGGAACTATGCTTAACTCCAGTTTTCTGGATTATAGGATGCCTACTTCGCTAGATTTGCCAATGATTGATACCGTTATTGTTGAGGTCGCAAATCCTGGACATCCTTTCGGAGTAAGAGGAGTAGGCGAGGTTTCGATAGTTCCTCCTCCTGCCGCTATAGCAAACGCAATATATAGAGCGACAGGAGTGCGTATGGAGACTTTGCCAATGAATCCGGGTTCTGTAGCAGCGGCTATAGCAGAGCTAAAGTCCTGATATAGAGTCTTCAAATGCCTTAAGTGCCCCGGCCTACATGTCGATATCCGTAGGAGTGCATATATCTTCAGTGATAGCAATTTCCCATCGATACGATTTTTAGATCAAAGCGCCTTGTTTATAGATATTTCTTGGAGCTTTAACAACCCAGCTGCATAAAACTACAACTAAGAAAGCAATACTGCCTATTCCAAGAATTTTTGAAGGTCCATAGAGATCGGCAAGAACACCGTTGGCAAAATAGGAGAAACTCATGAGACCCCCTGCGTGAATGAGATAAACGCTGGTGATTCTTCCTCTTAAGTAATCTGGTGATACCGACTGAATCATAATCGTAGCGATGGTCATGAATNCAGTATGTGAGATACCTATAATCACTGTTCCCACCATCGCGGGCTGCAAAGTAGGGGAGATTGTTAAAATAAGGTTCCCTAGAGAGCTCACTAACGCAGAAATTATAAGCAATCTTCCCAAAGTACGTTGGCTGCTCACTGGAGCTAATCCCGATGAAGCAATTAGGGCTCCAACGCCTATCATCATGTGCATATAAGCGACACCCTGTCCACCNGAGTTT
The DNA here is from genome assembly GCA_002696685.1 of Chloroflexota bacterium. Next base: position 10,270 of record NZSI01000049.1, read on the forward strand.
AATTGATTCTCTGAGACTGCTGGGAGAAGAGATTCAAAAGACATTACCAATGTACAGTGAAACATAACAAGGTACATCACACTCCGCAGTACAGGATGGCTGTAGATATACCGGAAACCGGAAATNGTGTTCTGTATTAGACCCTTTTTTGGATCAATCCGTCCGGTCGAAACTGCGGTAACCCGAGTCACAAGGTAAACACCTAATGCATAAGCGATCACACAGGATAAAAAAATCCACTTTATATCCGCCAATCCCATAAGCGGCGCTATAAGACCGGGCCCTATTAAGCGAGTGGCATAATAGCCAGCTGAAATTAATGTGTAGGCGTTCGGCAAATGTTTTGTCGGGACTAGATTGGCTGCTAACGCTTCTATCGCGCCCATATGGGTTGCACGAGCAATCCCATTCACTACGGCCAATAGAAGAATATGCCAGACCTCAATGACTCCTGTAAAGATTAAAGCGGTCAGTATCAGTCCGTGAAAAAGACTCAATATGTACGCCATAACGAGGATATTACGTCGTGAAAACCTATCGGTTAAGAATCCAACGACAATGGGAGCAAAAAACCATGGGATCATAGCGGCAAAAAAGACAGCGCCGACCCAACTACTTGGATTGTTTTCAGCCAGATTAAAGATCAGCCAACCTTCTGCAGCACCAAGGGCCCATGAAGAGGATTCACCCACAATGTGCCCAACCCACATGATTCTGTAATTCCTGTGGTATAGAGAGGGAAAGAACCGAGTTTTGATTTCCATAAATTAATATCCGNTCACACTAATTCTGATGGTTGGATATTGCAATCCAATCACCGAGGCGGATATCAATGTTACTATCCAGCCATACACGAGATTAAATGAGGGTCAATTTTAATATGTCTAACAAAATTGTTTCATCGGTAGATTACAGTGATTATGATGCGTATTTTAACGGTGCCTGGATACGCTACGATGAGATAAAAATAGCGCCCGATGATCGAGGGTTTGAGTTAGCCGATGGTGTATTCGATATTGCTCGCACTTTCAACGGAATCCCGTTTGTTTTGGAACGTCATATTGACAGATTATATCGGTCACTCAAGTTTCTCAGGATGGATTCTGGGCTCACTCCGAAGGAAATGGCTGTTATTTGTAACGAAGGAATTCTTCGTAATGAGCATCGGAAAAGCGAGGCCGGTGACTTCACTATTCATCCATTTGTGACAAGGGGCAAATATCTGGACGGACCTCCCACAGTTTGTGTGAGTATCAAGCCGGTTGACTTTTTATCGTTTGCTAAATTTTATGTCGAAGGTGCTCACGGCGTTATTGCACGCACCCGCAGTTACACAAGTGATACTGTTGAACCCAAGGTAAAACACCATAGTCGCCTAAACATGGTTCTTGCCACCCTAGAGGCTCACGATATAGACCCCGAAGCGCTTCCTATTTTACTGGATCAGGATGGCAACATAACTGAAGGAACTGGAAACAACATCTTTCTCGTGAAGAATGGGGTACTAAAAACCCCAGATGACCGGCATATTCTTCAAGGAGTCTCGAGGGACGTAGTTATGGANGTAGCTCAACAATTAGGAATTCCTGTATCTGTAGAGAACCTTCAACCATACGANCTATATACTGCAGATGAAGTATTCTTCACACGGACAAGTCCACGAATTGTTCCGGTTAGTCGAGTCGACGGGAGACATATTGGAGACCAGATTCCTGGGCCAATTACGCAGCAGTTAATTGTCGGACATAGTGAATTGGTTGGGGTTGATTTAGTAGGACAGGCCCTACACCATGCTGGATTAACAAACTGAAAACATACTTGTACCTATGNTGAGTCTTTTAATTTCTCTAGGCGCCNATGAATCACAAAAATCAGCCGACTATTATGTAAGGCCAAGTTGGGTAAAAAGTCAGATCAGGGATTACTAGACTGCCTCTCGCTAAATTTTTTGGCTCCCCAAGTTCTCATGTTTTATTGATGCCCTAGATTCAGTGGCCAAGGTGGGTGCGGGCAAACTCATTAACCGGTGTGATCGTCCAATGCTTCCCGACTGACTTCTTCGTTCAGATCTTCAATAGTATCAGTCACAGGTTGCGTAAACATTATTTCTCTTTCGTGGTTGGTGTATTTTTCAGCAAGCCTTAGAAGGTTTTCTATTTCCCATTGTTCGAGGTCTTTAATTTTCGATAGTCTCCAGATCCATTTTATTAGTCTTCCACTTGGATTTTCATATGCTTGGCTTATGCGCAATAGAAAACTTGAATCTCCCCATGGGATGTCATATTGCTCCATTTTGTCCCAGCGAAAAACTTTATCTTNTTCCTGATCCACTTNNGAGNTTTTTTNAAAGCAAACTTTCCAGAGTTCCAANGTTTGGACAGGAATAGCATCAAAATCNTGGTGCATACCTAATAGNTTAGCTATAGCTAATGTGGACGACCCTTTTAACCATTCCTGCCATGCAAAGAAGAGTTCTTTCTTATGTTGGATAGGTTGTTCGAAGCAATTCATTGGGCCTCCTTATCTCAACTGTTGGCTTGTCGGTATGGATGGAATGTCGGTTAACCTAAATCAAACTGGAGTTGAAGTGGAGGTTAATATATTGTGTGGTAACGGTAGTTATTTTATTTTCTAACGCACTATCGTGTTAGATTTTAGTCATGGTTATTCTCTCAGAGAAAGGTGCTTATATGGAATCTAAGTTTTGGCTCATGAAATCTGAACCTACAGATTACTCATTTGATGACCTAAAATCAGAANCAGACTCAACAGCGGAATGGGATGGGGTCCGCAACTACCAGGCTCGTAACCTGCTAAGAGATAACATCAAATCAGGAGACAGGGTGATTTTTTATCATTCTAATTCAAAGCCACCTGGAGCTGTAGGGACTGCGGTGGTCGTCAGAGATGGGTATCCCGATTTTACGGCGTGGGACCTAGATTCTGACCATCCTGATCCACGAAGCACAGAGGAAAGCCCAATATGGTACATGGTGGATATAAAAGCCGATCAAACTTTTAGTAGGTTGGTTTCACTGAAAGAAATTAAAGCTACTTTAGCTTTATCGGANATGGTCCTCGTAAAAAATTCGAGACTCTCAGTGCAGCCAGTCACTAAAGACGAATTCCAACTCATCGTATCAATGGGTCTTTCCTGACACTATTTCTTGAGGATGAACGACTAGTTATGAATTCTGATGATGCCCAGCTTGTTAGATTAATGAAGGAGACTTGGAACTCTATCGCTGTCTTGATGGCATCCTTGCAGGGCGAAGACTGGCTATTACCGACTGACTGCCCCGGTTGGACTATAAAAGATTGTTTTGCCCATCTTATAGGTATTGAGCAGCGCCTACTTGGCAACCCGGTACCCAAGCTCACTCTTTCCAGCGAAGATTTAATTCATACGAAAAACGAACTTGGCATGGAAAATCAAGTTGACGTTGTGTTAAGACGGCTAACTTCTCCCGGAGAACTTATAGAGGAGTACGGACTCTTGATATCCGAGAGATTGGATATGTTAGATCAATGTGATTCTCTTGCCCGCAAGAGAAAAGCACCTGATGGACGAATAGTGGATGGCCGAGAACTAATTTCGATCAGGATTTTGGACTGCTGGGTGCATGAACAGGATATAAGAAGGGCGATTGGNAAACCTGGTAATTTATCAGGGCCTTCAGCAATACACGTGTTTGGCCGATTTAATAGGACCTTACCGTTTATTCTGGGGAAGAAGGTCAAGATTAAAGACGGTCGTACCGTTAAATTTGTTATCCATGGGGATTATGCTGAGACAATTTCTATTGGCTCACACGCAGGCCGAGCTAGGAAGTTACAGAACTTAGATAATCCCTCTGTTGGACTGAGAATGAATTGTGAAACCTATTTGCTCTTATGCTGTGGGCGAATCTCCCCACAACGAGCCGTTGGTTCCGACAAAGTTGAGGTAACGGGAGACACGGATTTAGGGCTTTCAGTCCTTAATCACATGAGCTTTATACCTTAGANGATAATCTTTCGTCCTATTCCTAGATTCCCTGGACCAGGATTTCTATTATTCTGGGCGTNATCTCCCTAGCTTTTTCNTTCAAAGTTTGCTGATCAAGGCTTCCAAGTGGATGATCCGTAACAGCGAAAGGATAATNNGGTATTCCNCCTATTTTAGCCATAGCGACTCCGCTTGTTATGAACGGTTCGGTGCAAATAACTGCAGCTGGGACACCTTGTTTTTCAAACTGTATTCCGTCGTGCACACTGCACGATGAGCATGACCCTCAATCCCCTGAAGCTGTAATAACTAGGTCACAATTATCTGCAACGTTTGAAAGAATGTCTTCCGGACAAGGTCGAGAAGCATTTCCCTTATTCTCCTCTATGCCTAGTTTGACGTCGTTATTTTCTTTAAGTACGTCATATACGTGTTTTAGTAATTCAACAGAATTTCGTTTGCCGTTTGCTAANAGTCCTATTGTGGTCCCATNAAGTGATTCAGGTCGAATTGCCATGAGGGTTCTTTCTGTATTGGGGTCTATGGTGGGATTAAGAACTTTTATTCCAATTTCTGAAGCCATCGTCTCCTCCATCGTCAATAGNTAATTTAGTTTTATTGGTTGTTTTAGTTCATAGTTTATCTAGAACAGGTCGTGCCACTATCCTATCAGTTTAGATACGGACTGGGAGTTACTTCCGCCGCCCCATATGGGTATTACACAGGAAAATGCTCCCGCATTTCCTCCAGCAACCATTATGGTGAAACTGTCAGGGCTGATGGAGGAATGAGTCTTTTCTGGGCCTGATGGTTTTGGACCTGGATTTATCGAACCTTGTCCCCACTGTTCATTAGATCGAACAGCCATGTCAAACAGATAATCTTTTACACGTCCCTTCTTCCATCCCTCGGCCCCTAGATATTTAGCATGTTCTGGGCAAAACACGATGATTATCTCACCTTGGTTTGGGCCAGCGGCAAACAAGGCATCAGAAAAGCTGTTCAGAATATTTTCCGGCGTTTTTTCTGAATGATTGCTGACCTGAATCGGGGAAAGACCTGCAAATACTGTCACAGAGCTTTGACTTGTAGAAAAACCTCTCTCTACTCCCAAAGGTTCGAACGGCGACCGGGCGGTATTTTCTGTTATGCACCAAGTATATTTTCCGGGATGTCCCAAAGTTGCTTTGTCGATTTCACCTGACCTGGATCCGGTGGCGTTTATAAGCGTTAATCTAATTGCGCGGCCAATGGTGGCATTTGCACGATGGCCTGGACCGAAAACGTTAGTTACGCCGTTAATCCCAATGTTCTCAGCCTCTGGACCACTTATAACAGCAAGAACAGCAGCTCCCATCGTGCTAGCGGTAATTGCATGCAGGTTAAATTCTGGTTCTAATACCGCCTCTATCGAAGCTAGGACGGAAGGGAAATATTCTGGTTTGCNCCCCGCCATTACTGAGTTTATAGCAATTTTCTCCAAAGTAATGGTTCTGTTCTTGACTGGTTCCGCCCCTATGACTTCGGAGGGGTCACGATGTGAATGAGAGACTGCTTCGAGGACGTTACTCTCAGTTGGTAGGATTATTGGTANACCATCGGTCCATCCATTGGCAAAATAATGCTCCATCGCTTCCGTCTCAGTTCGGAATGAGAGAGTTTCTGATATAAGAGTTTTTTTCATTGTTGAATGATGATCTCCGTCAATCCTTTGCTGTTGATCTGGATAGTTTGGGGCAATCCAAATATAATGTCGACTAATATTAGGATTATAGAAAAAAATTGGGCACTAGGGGCTCCTTATTATTGTATGATCAACTTGGAATAAATAAGTAATTCAGCCTCACAATTCTTGAAATCTTATGCAGTTGATATGTATGATCCATTATGAATATAAAAATTTTGTCGTGACAAGTTACTAATAAGGCGGTTTTGGAGGTCAAACGATGGTTGCAGCCCGTGAGAAATCTTTTGTTGTGGTTCAGTTAAGTGGGGGAAACGATTACTTAAATACAATCGTTCCTTACGGAGATGANGAATACTATGACTTTCGAAAGACGGTTCATATCGATCAAGAGTCGGTGCTTCCTNTAGATGGTACTTATGGGTTCAATTCGAACCTCGGGCCAATTAAACAACTTTATGACGAAGGTAAAGTGGCAGTGATAAATGGCATAGGTTATGACAACCCAAACCGATCACATTTCCGATCTATGGATATCTGGCACACTGCATTACCTGATGAGATAGGGAATGAGGGTTGGCTAGGCCGAGTTATTCGGGAGATAGATCCGAGTGGTGAAAATGTTCTTACAGGAGTTAATTTCGGTAGAGGCTTACCGAGAGCTCTTGGAGTAAGAGGAGTCCCTGTAGCCTCAGTGGGCAATCTAGAGACTTACGGACTGTTTACCGATATTGAAGACGAGGCGACCAGGAGTTTGGCTCTCCGCGCTTTCGCGCACATGTACGGAGGAGTGCAGGGGAAAGACCCAGTATTGGACTTTTTAGGACAGACTGGTTCGAATGCCTTAAAAGGCGCTGACATACTTCGTACTGCTCCTGAGAAATATTCCTCTTCCATAGAATATGCTGCGAATCCTATAGCTCAGAGTATGAGGAGCGCTGCACAAGTGTTGTTTGCTGACCTTGGGACCCGAGTTTTTTACACGCAACATGGTAGTTTTGACACCCACTCTGGTGAACTTACTTCACACGCCAAGTTGTGGCAGGAGGTATCCGGAGCAATTGGAGACTTTTACGATGATTTGAAAGAACATGGTCGAGAAGATGAAGTGGTAGTGCTAGTGTTCTCTGAATTCGGTCGACGCATTAAAGATAATGGTTCCGGCACTGACCATGGGTCAGGTGGCGTTGCGTTCGTTATAGGTAGTGAAGTCAAGGGTGGTATGTATGGCCAGTATCCGTCCATAAGAGAAGCTGACCAGCTGGAGGGTGATCTTCATTTCAATAACGATTTCCGCTCGACATACTCAACAATAATAGAGAAGTGGTTCGGTATGGATGCTGTCCCGATAGTAAATGGAACATTTGAACAGTTTGATTTTGTATCTCGTTGAAATCTGAAAGATATTTCTGGTTACTATTACTCAAGGGAGAAGGGTGGTGAAACATGAGTGACTTGGCACTTTTTGCGCACTTAATGAGGCGTGCTGGTTTTTCGGCCACTCGGGACGAATTGGAATCCTGTGTTGAGCGAGGGTACGAGGCCACNGTAGATGAGTTACTAACTCCCGGAGATCCGGGAAACATGCCTGACGATATCATCCGCAGATATCATGTTGATCAAAACGAGCTTAGGCAGTTGGATGGGGCTGGGGCATACTGGATTTACAGGATGATAACTACCCAAAACCCTTTGGAGGAAAAAATAGCTCTNTTTTGGCACGGGTTGTTTGCTACTGGTTATGCGAAATTGAATCAGGCCCGTACTCTTCTTAACCAAATTGACATGTTCAGATCTTCAGGGTTGGGCAGCTTTAGAGATCTCTTAGTAGATTTGTCTAAAGACCCGGCAATGATTATATGGCTGGACAACAACGAAAACCACAATGGAGCCATAAACGAAAATTATGGCCGGGAACTGTTGGAACTCTTTTCCATGGGAATAGGAAACTATTCGGAGGACGACATTAAAGATTGTGCCAGAGCTTTTACGGGCTGGACTCTTAGGAACCAAGAATATATGGCTATGCGAGCGAGTAAAGACTCTATTTGGCCATATGGAAGAATTGCTTGGCATTACCAATATCGGGAAGATGACCATGATTCGGGTAATAAAAGATTTTTGGGTGAACAGGGCGACTTTAATGGCGATGACATAGTGGACATTATTGTGAGACAGGATGCTACGGCCCAATTTTTGGCAACAAGACTGTTTCAGTTTTTCGCTGCCGACTCAATTGACTCCGAGGGAGAGTCNGTTATCGAAGAGATGATAAAAGCTTATTTTGATTCGAATTATGAAGTTGCTTCAGTGTTACGTGTCTTATTTAATTCTGAGTACTTCAAATCTAATAACGCTCGTTATGCTCGAGTGAAGGGACCAGTAGAGTCTGTGGTTGGCACCGCCCGGATGGCGGGGAGCTATTCTGAACCAACACTAGATGTCCATGGGCTTTGGGCTCAGGCCATGTTCATGGGACAGGGCCTTCTTGCTCCCCCAACGGTTGAAGGTTGGCATGAAGGAACAGAATGGATCGACAGTGGTTCTTTAGTGGAAAGGGTTAATTTCGCCACAAANGAGTTTGGAGATCCCAATAAGTCCGGAGTGAGCAATATTATTGAGAAGCTGTCACAACGTGGGAATGGAACCTTCGATTCTGAGGCATTAGTTGATAGTTGTCTCGATCTTATAGGTCCGATACAAGTTGAAGAGAGAACTAGGGAAGGATTGATTGAGTTTGCTCATGCCCTAGGAGAAGTAAACCTCAAAGACTCGGGGTCAGCGGAGAGACAAAAGGTAGCTGATACTCTNAGNATGATCGCGTCCACTAGAGAATATCAGCTAGCTTAAACTCGAAATAAACAGTAACGGAGTTTTTGCCGATGCCCTCAACTTCAACATTTAACACTCAATACCTAAAGACAATTGGGATTGTTAATAATGGCTACAACGGTAGGGGATTTGCTAATCCGTATGATTTGGCTGTTTCAGAAGAAGGGAACCTCTTTGTTCTAAACAGATGTGACCCAGCGAGGCGCTCAGCGATTAGGGTTGGTGTTTGTAATCTTGACGAGGACTACCTGTTCGAATTTGGCTTTGGCTTTGGTGACGGTGACGGCCAAATGGTGTGGCCTGTTGGAATAGAGTTTGATAAAAACTCCAGGGCGTTGGTTTCTGACGANCACAATAACCGTATTACTATCTATTCCNCTGAAGGGCAGTATTTGTCACATTGGGGGACGNCAGGNGAAAACCCGGGAGAATTCCAAGGCCCTGCGGGTATGGCAGTAACAGAAGATAACGTGGTGTTTATTTCTGATCAAAAAAACCATCGNATACAGCAATACACACCGGACGGTAACTTTATCGCACAATGGGGTAGCTATGGTTCTGACGAAGGCCAGTTCAATCTTCCTTGGGGGATCACCTTTGACGCTCAGGAGAGACTGTACGTTTCTGATTGGAGGAACGATCGCATCCAAGTATTCACCCGCGATGGAAAGTTTTTGGATACCATCGGNTTATCAGGCTCAGGTGAAGGGGAATTGTCTAGACCTTCTTCAGTGGCAGTAGATCGTCGAGGTGACGTATATGTAGCAGACTGGGGGAATGAAAGAGTCCAGGTTTTTAACAATGAAGGAGCGTTTAAGTTTTCTTTAAGAGGTGAGGCTACGTTATCTCAGTGGGCAATCGAATTTTTTGAATCTAATCCGGATGAAATGGAGCAGAGGGAAATTTCAGAGCTCCTGCCGGAGATACCCGATCATCTCAGTAGTCCCCATCATGTATCTTCTCAGACAGAGTCATTTTTTTGGGGACCGGTTTCTGTTGTTATTGACCAGAATGATTTACTGTACGTGGTTGAATCCAATAGGCATCGTGTTCAAGTTTACAAAATTTGCTGATTTCTACTTTGGCTGGATAAACTCTAACCAGTTCCCTTCGGGATCTTGGCAATAACATATTCCTCTTCGAGAGCCATCTGGATTATCTGTGAATATTGGGTCAGTAACGAAAGTGATTCCTTTAGCAACTAAATCCACATGAAGCTTTTCAAGATCATCTACGTTGAAACANACGTGAGCCGCGCCTAATTGGTTGCGATTTAGATGCCCCTCAGGACTTTCTGGATGGATGTAATAAACTAACTCTAGAGAATGCTCTCCGTCAGAACCAACGAAAACCAGAGTCCGGTGAGCTCCAGGAATTCCAGTGTGGTCGCCCGTTTCTGGGGCCTTGCTGTCTACCTCTCTTTCCACTCTCAACCCCAAATCGTCTCTGTAAAAAGCCACCATTTTGTCAATGTCTTGGACAACAAAACCTGAATGATTAAATCCCGTTACCATTAGTTACGACCTCCATCATCTCTTTTTAGATAAGCTAAGGTGCCTAGAGGAGCAAGGATAGTCGCACCCGGGTTTCAATTGCAAACGCACACAACGGAGTGTATTCTTCGNTGANACTTTATGTTTGTTTTAACGATCTTAAAAATTCCTTTCTTCTGGGCCGCTGTCGGATTTTTAGTTGGTGTTGGACTGGGAGTAAACGATATTTCAGTCTGGCTAATTGCTGCGTCGCTTTTGGCATTTCTAGCAGTTGTGAAAATTAGCGGGCCTGCTAGAGAAGAAAGTGAAGGGTTTCTGTTCTCCGGTGGTAGCGCACTAATGCTATCTTGGATATTAGGATTCGCTGTTAAAGGAATCCTATTCTAGTAGGACTTTTTTATTTGCCGATGGGGTAATCAGCATTTTGGATATTTGTGTTGTCTAGTTCGCCAAAGCCAAACGTAAGTATTTTCGCAACCTGCGTGGTAAATCATATTTATCCGGAGGTTGGGTTAAGCACTGCTCGAGTATTGGAGCATTTTTCCTGCAAGGTGAGTGTCGAACGAAACCAGTCTTGTTGCGGCCAGCCCTTTTTTAATTCCGGGTTTCGGAATGAGGCAAGGAAGCTTGCAGAAAAAATTATTGAGACCTACAAAGATGTTCCTGGGGACATTGTTGTACCTTCAGGCTCCTGTGTCAGTATGATCCGGAATCATTATCAGGAGCTGATTGGGCCTGATCACTCTTTGAAATCTGAAGCAGAAAATCTTGCNGGCCGTATATTTGAGTTCTCTGAATATCTTAATAAATTGGTTACTAATGGCGAATTTTTCTCAAAGTTAAATAGTAGTGCTTTGGATAGAAAATTGCCTGATGTGGTTTACCACGAGTCCTGTCATCTTCACAGAGATTTAGGTGTTGGCNACGGGCCCGAAACTATTCTTAGGAATCTCCCTAATATCAACATAGTGAATTTAGAACAGGCAGAGGTGTGTTGCGGTTTTGGTGGGACATTCGCTGTCAAATACGCGGAAATATCAGCAGCTATGATGAATGAAAAAGTGGATTTAATTGAAAAATCTGGGGCTGATATTGTCACATCTTGTGATTCGAGTTGCCTAATGAACATTGATGGAGGGATTAGGAAGCGAGGCCTTCCAGTAAAGGCCAAGCATATCTCTGAATTGTTAGATGAAGTGATTTCGGAGTCACAGGAACTATGAAACCAATAACAGAGAAATTTAGAGAAAAATCAAACTCGACACTTCATGACTTAAAGATTCAAAAAAATTTGTCTGGTCTTTATTCAGGTTTTTATAAGGCCCGATTAGATGTTACAGCTGCGACAGAAAATTGGGAACAAATGCAAGATCAAGCCCGCCTAATCAAGGAACATACCTTGGACAATCTTCATCACTACTTAGAGATGTTGGAATCTCAAGTAGTGAAAAATGGTGGCAAGGTACATTTTGCCGACACAGCTGTTGAGGCGAGCAACTACATTTTGAATTTGGCTAAAGCTAAGGGCGTCAAAACTGTAGTAAAGAGTAAATCTATGCTTTCAGAGGAGATGTCTCTGAATGAGAGACTTGAAGAGGAGGGGATTGAGCCAATCGAGACCGATCTTGGAGAGTATATTGTGCAACTCGCTGAGGAGACTCCTTATCACATCATCGCCCCTGCTATTCATAAGTCTAGTGGAGAAGTGGCTGAGCTTTTCAGCAAAAAAATAGGCACGGATCCTGGTTTGGACATTGAAAACTTAACTGAGGTTGCNAGAAAGCAACTTAGGGAAAAATTTATAGAAGCTGATATGGGGATTACAGGGGGGAACTTTTTGGTGGCGGATACGGGCACTCTAACGCTAGTTACCAACGAAGGTAACGGTAGGATGTGTACNTCTCTTCCTAAAATACACGTAGCCGTTGTGGGGATGGAAAAAGTTATACCTTCTATGGCAGATCTAGGGCTATTCTTGAGGCTTTTGATAAGGTCAGCAACTGGTCAGTGGATGTCTAGCTACGTTACAACTACTTCTGGTCCAAAAAAAGAAGGAGATATTGATGGACCGGAAGAGTTNCATTTGGTTATTGTGGATAACGGGCGCTCAGACATATTGGCGAATAAGGAACTTAGAGAAGCGCTTTACTGTCTCCGTTGTGGGGCGTGTCTAAATGCGTGCCCTGTATACCGGAAGGTCGGGGGTCATTCCTATGGATGGGTATATCCTGGTCCGATAGGTGCGGTAGTCACTCCGATGCTTACAGGGTTGTCGAAAGGAAAGGATTTACCTTTCGCCTCTAGTCTTTGTGGGGCATGTAAGGAAGCCTGCCCTGTCAAAATAGATATACCTAGGATGCTACTTTATATGAGGAGTGAGCTGTCGGAAGGGAAAGATTATCCAGAAGAGGTTTCGTCAGGAATTGTTGACAGGACCATATACAGAATGGCTGGTTATGTTCTAGGCAATGCCAAATTATCGACACTTATGCATGGTATTGGAAGTAAACTAGCGAAAGTTTTTATGGGAAACAGGGTCCCCCTGCCGCCATCTTGGTCCACTCACAGAAATTTGCCAAATCTACCGGATCAGACTTTTACTCAACTTTGGGATAAATATAGATCCGAGGGTGAATAAATATGGGTAGAGATCAATTTCTAGCTAGAGTAAAAAAAGCCGTGGAATCGGGCGGAGCTGAATCTACTAAATTCCAAGACGTGCCTTTCTATTTGACAGATACTAGGGTAAACGATCAAGCAACCAAAATTTTAAAATATGCTTCAGACCACTGGGAAGATTTGGCTTCAGCATTATTGACTACGGCTGAATCTTTGGGCTGGCAAGTAAGTAGATGCTCAAATGCAGAAGATGCTTTTGAATTTGTAGAGTCTGTTGTTGCTGATATTAGTGCAAAAAACATAGTTATTACAGCTCAAGGAAGCATAAGAGACATAGGTTTGTCCAAATTGTCGAACAGCGAACTCGATGTTGTCACAATAGACTCTAGCAATGAAATTAGTTCAGATGATATGAGAGCCAAGGCCTTGCGGGCTGATGTGGGGATCACAGGAGTTGAGTTTGCTATTGCTGAAACCGGAACGGCGGTACTTTCATCGGATTCGGAGACTGGTCGTCTGGTTGGTTTAGCGCCACCGGTTCACATAGTTATAGTAAAAAGAGGACAGGTGTTACCCAGTTTAGATGAACTTTTTCTCTTGAGGAAATGGCAATCTATTCATGGACTAGCTCCACAATATGCTAGTCTAATTTCGGGACCTAGTAGGTCCGCTGATATCGAATACACTCTCGTTACAGGCGTTCACGGACCGGGAGATGTACGAATGGTATTGGTGGATTAAAATCTTCTTTNATCTTTATATGGACATACCAATACGAACCAGTCGAAGTGCTTCCTCTACGGAATTTTCTATGAGGNTTGCCGCATTTGCAGAGGCTTCTTCCAACGTCATTGGACCACTTACGATTGAGAGTGCGGATTCTAACCCATAGTCATGCACAACTTGATAGTTTTCACCGAGCATTCCTGATATTCCAAAGCACGGGATGTCCATTTCTGATGCTAGTCGTGCCACACCTATTGGGGCTTTGTTGTAGACAGTCTGAAAATCCATACCACCTTCACCAGTTATGACTAACTTAGCCCCCTCCATTTTCGTTTTTAATTCCACTGTGTCTAATACGATATCCACTCCCGCCCTCAATTGACCATCTAAGAAAGCTATCATTCCGGCCCCGAGTCCGCCGGCGGCACCCGCACCTGGAATATTCTCGACATCTCTGTCTAACTGGCTCTTAACGACATCTGAAAAATTGCCCAATGCTTTATCGAGTTGTTTAACATTATCGGGCGTCGCGCCTTTTTGAGGTCCGTAGACAGCCGAGGCCCCTTCAGCGCCAGTTAAAGGATTGTTTACGTCACAGGCAATTTGAAAATCACAATCTTGGATCCTTGAGTCAATGCCAGATAANTCTATTTCTGACAATTTGTCTAGGGCTGCACCCCCAGGTGGCAGTTGTTTCCCGTTTTCATCTAGTAGATTTACCCCTAAGGCTTGAGCCATACCAGCACCTGCGTCATTTGTGGCACTTCCACCTATTCCTACTATGAAGTTTCTAAANCCCCTGTCCAAGGCCTGTAGTATCACCTCTCCAAGGCCGAATGTGGTGGAATTCAGTGGATCCCTTTCGTCGAGAGAGAGTAGGGCGAGTCCAGAACTTCTAGCCATTTCGATCACGGCGGTTTTCCCGTCCCCCATGGCTCCCCACGATGCGTCTAGCCTTTCCCCTATGGGGCCAGTTACGTTGGTTTCATTTATCTCTCCCCCAGAACCCTCCACCAATGTCTCCAGTGTTCCGTCTCCACCATCTGCTACTGGACAAATAAGTACTTCCGCCTCTGGAAATACCTTGAGAATCCCTTTCTCCGCTGCTATTGCAACTCCTAAAGCAGTAATACTTCCCTTATATGCTTGGGGGGCTATTACGATTTTCACTTTATATAGGTCCTTTTCGATTATTACATTTTAAGTTAATTGGTTTATGCGTTTTCGAGTTTTCGAGTTATTCATATTTATATATGTTGATTGATATGGAAAAGGAATTACGGTACTTTAATACTATAGTTGTTAGTAAAGGTAGCATAATGGCAAGAAAAAAATCAGATGAGCCTACAAGGCAAATATTTGCGAACATNCGTGAAGATATATATCTATTAGTGAAATCTAAGTCCGCAGAAGACCGATTGTCTATGAGAGAGATTCTTGAAAAATCCCTCCTAATGTATTTGGGTAGTGAGGGAAGTGTGACTGAATCTGACAGTGAACCTGTGTCCTCGACCACAGTTTGGGATGACGAGTATTTGAGAATGCAGGCAGGACAACCAGTAGGCACTCCGATTGAACTCTCGGAAGATGAGGCAAAAAGGATAGCCCTGGAAGCATTCTTATGACCCAAGTTAATGAAATAATGGTAGATTCAACAATTCTAAATGCCTACAAAAATGGGGATACCCATGCTAGGAAATTGATTTTTGAAGCAATAGAAGGAAATATTAATATATCAATTTGTGCAGTTTCTATTATCAACATATGGTCGACAGCCACATTTGATAGGAAGTCAGAGATTGGGTTCACAGGGATATTTTCTTTTCTTGATGTAATAGATCTGGATAGCGAGGTTGCCCGACATGCTGGAAACTTTTTGAGGGGGAATCTAGATATAGACTCTTCGCTGGGCATAGAGCGTGCCGTATTAGCGGCCTATGCCGAGTTGGTTGGGAAAAATATTGTGACTAATGACCCAGAGGAATATGCTCCATTTAATTGCGAGGCTAAATATCTCGAAAGCTATATATTAAATCAANCTGAAACGGAAATTTATAGCTAGACATATTCCTTTATCGTTTTAGCTAATTTTGTTGTAAGGCCAGGCGTAGAAGCTATATCTTCAATAGAAGATTCTCTAATTTTTGTCACTGAACCAAATTTTTTGAGGAGTTGGCGTCTTCTTCTTGGCCCAACTCCTGGAACCATGTCTAGCGATGACTTTATTGCACTCTTGGACCTACGTTTTCTGTGATAAGTTATGGCAAATCTATGCGCCTCATCACGTGCTCTCTGCACTAGATAAAGACCTTGTGAGTTTCTTGGTAGAACTATAGGCTCTTGAGCATCCGGAATGAAAAGTTCTTCATTTTCTTTTGCAAGGCTTGCGAGTGGGATGTCGTTAATTCCCAACTCCAGAAACACCTGCAACGCNGCTCCGAGATGACCTTTGCCGCCGTCGATTAACACGAGGTTTGGCGTCTCCGTCCATTTCGTATCTTTTTGAGCAACTTTTTTTACTGAGGTTGGATTATTCGNATCCACTTGCTTCAATCTTCTAAATCTTCGACTCAGCATNTCTCTCATCATTGAATAGTCATCTACTTGGTCTACGGTTTTTATTTGAAATCTCCGATAATCTGATGATTTTGGTTTGCCATCCTGAAATACGACCATGCTGCCGACGGCATTTGTTCCTTGGATATTAGATATGTCATAACATTCTATTCGAGAGGGTTTTTCAGGTAGACTGAGTGCCTCTTGTAGTTCGATCATCGCTTCATCATTCTGCCCAGACTCAACAAATCGAGTGACCTTAAGTTGTTGCATACCTTGATTTGCATTTTCAACCACCATGTTGACAAGTTTTTTTCGTTCCCCACGCATCGGGCTAATTATTTTTACTCGTGTACCTCTTTTACCCATAAGGAAGGTTTCCAGCGACCCCTTCTCTTCTCCAACTCCTGTTTGAGTAAGTATTGTGGGAGGAACGTATGGTGTGACTTTGTAAAACTGCTTAATGAAAGCGGTTTGAATAGATGCTAAGTCATCGAATTCTCCGACAGCCATTAGATAGTTATCTCTGCCAATCAGCTTGCCTTGTCTAATGAAGAATATTTCCGCCCAAGCTTCAGAAGAGGTTTGAGAACATCCTATGATATCCATGTTATCTGATTTCATAGTCAGCACTTTTTGGCCTTCATTAACTTTCTCGATTGCGCTTACCTGGTCTCTAAGAGCTGCGGCTTTTTCAAAGTGGAGTTTTTCGGCTTCCATTTTCATTCTGTTTTTCAGGCTTTTAACTATCTGCCTTGTATCACCTTCTAGAAACATAGAGACTTGGTTGATTACTTCTCCGTATTCTTTTTCGTCAGCTGCTCCAATGCAAGGNCCAACACATCGGCCGATGTGATANTCCAAACATGCACGACTGTCTTGACCTGTAATCACTTTTGTACATGATCTGTACGGGAATAATTTCTTCAATAGTCCTAGAGTTCTTCTGACGCTTCCTGCACTAGCGAAAGGTCCGAAGTATTTTGAATCCGANCCCTTAGATATATTTCTCGTTATATAAACCCTAGGNAATGTTTCAGAGGTATCTATTTTTATAAANGGGTAGCTTTTATCGTCTTTTAGTCTGGAATTNAATCTTGGCTGATACTCTTTGATGAGGTTGCATTCTAAGATTAGTGCCTCTTGCTCAGATTCTGTGACAATGAAGTCAAAATCCGCTATCAACTTAACCAAACGCCTTACCTTGGGATCTGGTTTCTGGCTGTCAGAGAAATAAGATCTGAGTCGGTTGCGCAAATTAGAAGCNTTGCCGACGTATAAAACTACATCGGTTTTGCTGCGCAGTCTGTAGACTCCAGGAGACGTTGGAGTTCTNTTTAATCTTTCAGAAAACTGTGGTTTTTGCATGCCAATACCGGATGGATGGAGAGGTATAACTACAGCTATTGGATAAGTTCATCAGACTTCGCTGGGGCTGCTTATATAAATGAAAATCCTACTAAAGCTATTACTACTATTCCAGATACTATAGCAATTCGTTTCAATTCACTACCTAGATATGGGTAATTGAGGGCTGCGGGCGAACTGGCTGTAGCTCGGGTTTCAGGTTCTGGCCTTCTCGTCGGTGAAGCGGGGGTTGTATCAGCAGAGAACGAAGTATCCTCGGTGGTGGTATTTCGTGGTTCAGAGTGATCTCGTCTTGAATCAACAACATGGCTTCTACTTCTTTTTCTTTTACTCCTGAGTTGCGCTTGTCTGGAAGCTCTTTGTTTCCCTTTGCTTGGCATTGGAGTCTCCTAATTAATAGCTTTTCGTTGGAATTAAATTAGAACCTACGCTAGGACCTTGGATGTGCAGTTTCGTATTCCTCTCGCACGAACTCTTTAGTGAGATGTGTGTAAATNTGTGTTGAAGAAATACTAGCATGCCCTAGCANTTCTTGTACGTGTCTAATTGGTGCTCCCCCCTGAAGTAAATGAGTAGCAAAACTATGTCTGAGACTGTGTGGGGTTATATCATCACCCATATTCAACATATGGGCGTATTTCTTCAACGTTAACCAATAGCCTTGCCTCGTGATCCTGCCTCCTCGGGAATTAAGGAAAAGAGCCGTACCAGATAATTTTGTTGCTAGTAACATCCTTGAGGAATTCAAATATCCGTCTAGTCTGTTTGCTGCTAGAGAATGGAAAGGTATTATTCGCTCCTTGTTGCCCTTACCCATGCAACGCACGCGGTTTGCTTTCAAGTCAACGTCTCCCAAGTTGAGATTGATTATCTCACTTGACCTTAATCCACTCGCATAGGCTAGTTGGAGCATGGCCTCATCTCGTGCGGCGGCTGGGGTTGAAGAGATGGAGAGAGGCTTCGTTACCAATTCAATCGCTTGATCGATAGATATTGTGTGTGGAAGTCGCAGGCTATTAACCCGGAGAGATATTTTCTCAGACGGGTCGTTATTAATGTGCCCAGTTCTATGGAGATATCCTAGGAAAGATTTGAGTGAAGCCAGCTTTCTGGATCGTGTGCTGGGTTTATATCCTTTCATGCTCAGATTTTTTTGGAATTCGTATAAATGATCCTTAGACAAGTCCTTCCATTTAATGCGGGATTCAAATTTATGTTGGAGGAATAGGAATTCGGCAAGCTGAGCTATATCTCTGTTGTAGGCTTCTATCGTGTGAACTGANTAACCNCTCTCTACACTAAGGTACTCTAGAAATTCAGATAGGAAAGGTATTTTTGGGGCTTTCACTTTAATATTGNCCAATTACGTCTCCCAATTGAGTCTAATGTTATCTTGACACACCTACACAAGTAGATAAGATTTCAGCAGNATTTTTATCTTTTTTGGGNCAATATCTCTAATGATTGAAATTGATAGTGGGCCATTTTTAGTTAACATCGGNTCTTTGCTGATTAGTTGGCACGGNATATTTAGTTTTATTGCTGTNGCNTCNGCAGTGTTCCTTGTAGGNCACTGGGCTCCCTTGCGGGGTGTGGATCCAGATGATATTTATTCAATAGCCTTATGGGCGATTATTGGCGGTATATTGGGGGCCCGTCTTGTGCACGTCATCGATCATCTGCAGATATATTCAGAGGACCCGTTAAAAATATTTGCCATCTGGTCGGGAGGAATTGGGCTCTGGGGGGGAATACTAGGAGGGTTTATTGGCGGTGCTGCATACTCTTTGATTTCCAAGATTCCAGTGGGCCTGGTTGCAGANCTGACAGCACCCGCCATGTTGTTTGCTCAATCCATAGGTAGACTTGGAGATATCGTAAATGGGGAACATTGCGCTAAGNTGACCGATCAGTTTTATGGCTTCGTATGGACTAGCCGNGATAGTGCTGCAGGATACTGTGNGAATGGACTAAATGCTTCGGTCCAGCCTGTTATAGCACTCGAGATAATTTGGAACTTGTCAGTGTTGTTCCTTATTTGGAAATTGAGAAATAGATTAAGACCGGCCGGAATGCTTTTTGCACTGTACCTTGGTTTTTACGCGATCGGACGATTTTTGATCACTTTCCTCAGAGATGACAAAATTTGGAGTTTGGGACTGCAGGAAGCTCATTTCATTGCGATAATGGTGTTAGTCATAGTCGTTCCCCTTCTGGCGTTCAAAGCTAGATTTGGTAGTCCTGATGAGATATCTAACGAGTTTAGAGATTTAGCTCCCCAAAAAAGCAGAGCAGAGAGGCGNAGGGAGGNTTAAAGANTTCCTNCATTAAGATCGTTANTCNGATCTTTTGAAATCTTGAACAGTCAGTTGTATGGTCTCTTTCCCATTCCAATAATTCATACCTGCGGTATAGGCTATATCGACGATTCCCCGGGCGGTGCTTAAGCTCTGACCTTGTCTGAAGGCTATTGCATCGTAGACATAATCATTTTTTTCCAGGGTAAGTTTTAAATGGGTTTTATCTTTCCCCACGGTCTTAGCACCTAATACTGACATGCCTTTGGACAGAAATGTGGGAGTTGGATTTCCTCGCCCAAAGGGTTCGAGGGAGTTCAAAAATGAAATCGATTCTTTATTCAGCCATGTGGGTGATATTTCCTGTTCAATATCCAAAACTGATCCAAAGGATTCCTCTGTTACCTCGGTTTGGGCCAGCACAGTAAGATTTTTTCTAAATTCCCTAAGATTATCGCCTTTTATCGTGAAGCCCGCTGCCATGGAATGTCCTCCATATTTCTCAAATATATCGTCACACTTCTTGAAAGCTTCTATCATATTGAATTCTGGAATACTCCTAGCGCTAGCTCGATATATTTCTTCTGAACCTGACACTGCAACGGTAGGTCTATAGAATTCTTCAACCAATCTAGCTGCGATAAGCCCTAGAATTCCAGGTGACCACGATCGGTGTCCCACGAAAATCATTGGGGGCATGCTGTTCCCATTTTCTCGCACCGACTTGGCAACTTGCTGTCTAGCTTGACGAATTGCTTTGTCAGTTAGTGATTGGCGAGTTTTATTTAACTCGTTTAGCTTCTCTGCCAGGGACAAAGCTTGTGAATCATTTTCTGTAAGTAGCAAATCTAGGCTTAGTTCTGCATGCTGTAATCGCCCAGCTACATTTAGCCGAGGTATTATTCCGAAAGATAGGTCTTCAGAACTTAGTCTATTTTTGGTGAGTCCGGATACACGTATCAGAGCATCAATTCCAAGGATAGTCTCAGATTTTATAGCTTGTATCCCGCGTTGCGTTAAATATCGGTTTTCCCCTTTCATCAATCCCACGTCAGAGACGGTACCTAACGCGCAGAAAGCGTAGAGAAAATTAGGCATTTCTACGCTCAAAGAAGAATACAAAGCCTCCATCACTTTAAGGGCGGTTCCTACACCGGTAATGTGTGGGAAGGGGTATTTCGAATCAGCCAAAGATGGATTTACTATAGCAACGGCAGGGGGGAGGCTGTCCATTGGAACATGGTGGTCTGTGACAATGGTGTCTATACCCTTTTGAGATGCTTGTGTTATTTCACTTATTGAAGTCGTTCCGCAGTCAACCGTAATTATCAAGGTGACTTCTCTTTTCTCAAAAAAGTCAATTGCTTGTTGGCTAATGCCGTGACCTTCTTTTACTCTATGTGGCACATATGGAAATACAACTCCCCCTAGGTTTTCCAAACCTTTAGTAAGAACGGCGGTACCTGTTAGTCCGTCAGTGTCAAAGTCACCAAATACTCCTATTCTTTCGCCATTGTTCAGGGCGGCTGACATCCGTATAACGCAATTATTCATGCTATTCAAGAGATAAGGGTCATTAAGGTCTTCTAGGGTTGGGGATAAGAAATGGGTAGCTTCTTCTTTTGAAGTAATACCCCGGTGCATTAGGATGGAACTTTCAATAACTCCCTTCCCAAGTTTGGAGCACAGTTCTTCCGTCGCGGTCGGAAGCAATTTCCAGTCTGCGTATTTCAAGTTATTGGAAGGCCCATTACAGCTTTAAGAAACCTTTTGAAAAATAAGAGAAGCGTTGTGGCCTCCGAAGCCAAAAGAATTGTTCATAGAAGTATTTATGCGTTTGTCTAATTTTTTATTGGGAGTGTAATTTAAATCACACTCAGGGTCCGGCTGTTCTAGGTTAATAGTAGGAGGAATAGTGTCATTTTCAATGGCCATTACGGATACAACTGCCTCGAGAGCGCCACTAGCCCCAAGTAGATGTCCTGTCATAGATTTTGTCGAGCTTATGTTCACCTGGTAGGCATATTCTCCAAAAACGGTTTTCATGGCCATCGTTTCAAATTTGTCATTCAACGGGGTGGACGTGCCGTGTGCATTGATATAATCAACCTCTTCAGGTTGCATATCAGCTTGCGAAAGAGCCTTGTTCATTGCTCTTGCTCCACCTTCTCCTTCAGGGCCGGGTTGCGTTATATGATAGGCATCGGCAGTGGATCCATAACCTACCAGTTCTGCAATTGGAGTTCCTCCCCTTTTTTCCATTGAAGACTGATTTTCTACAACTAATACTCCTGCCCCTTCGCCTAAAACAAAACCATCTCTACCCGTGTCGAAAGGTCTCGATGCAGTGCTGGGATCATCATTTCTCTTTGACAGAGCCTGACAGGCGTTAAATCCTGCAACCCCTACCGGACATATCGCAGCTTCTGCCGCTCCAGCAAGTACTACATCTACATCCCCTCGTCTAATTGCTTCAAATGCCATTCCAATGGAATCGGTTCCGCTGGCGCAAGCTGATACTGTGCTGTAGTTTGCTCCCTTCGCACCGGTTAACATGGAAACCTGACCAGATGCCATATCGGGCAACATCATTGGTACCAAGAATGGACTGACTCTCGATGGCCCCCGATCTTCAAGGACGCCTATTTGACCGGATAAGGTTATTATTCCTCCTATGCCACTAGAAATCATCACTGATATGCGGTTGCAGTTAGATGAGTTAACCTGTATTCCGCTGTGTTCTAACGCTTCCAAGGAAGAGGCCGCAGCTAGTTGGACGAATCTGTCCATTCTTCTAGCTTGTTTTCTTCCAACATATTGGTCGGGGTCAAAATCGGTTACCTCTGCTGCGAATGTTGTTTCGTAACCCTCAGTGTCGAAAGAGGTGATATGGTCTACCCCTGAGACACCTTCACATAAGTTGTCCCATGTATTTTTACTTGTAAGGCCAACAGGACTTACTGCACCGTAGCCAGTGACAAAAACCCTTTCTGACATTTTGTTCTCCAATTTTTAGGCATCACCACTTTGTAAGCGCAAGGCAAAAGGTTTAGTGATAAATCTTGGCAGGAGCAAATCAGTAAATTTAAGCGACGGATCTCGCTGCCCTAAACCCACCCGCTTCTAGATTATATCAATTAGAGGATCAAATCCGACAGCGAGTTAAGAACAGAAAACTCCTTAATCTTTTATTAGCAATGCCCTAGCAGGTGCGCCGTCATTCGCAGCTGTCTTCAGAGGAGCAAAAATATATCGATAGTAACCATGTTCTATATTGGATAAGTCAAGGTTTTCTGCCACCCAGATATTTTTGCCAAGAATTAATTTGTGATTATAGAGGAACTTGTCGTCAATCCGATCTATTGATAGAAGGTCAGTTGCAATAATTCCAACACCAGAATGTTTCAGATAATCTACCAACCATGGTTGCAAACGTGGAAAAACTTTTGACTTTGAGTTGGAGGCGAATATCAACATTCTCAAATCCCGACCTAGATTTGCAATTTTTTTTGGTTGATTTGTAATGGTCTCGAATTTTTTTAGCCAAGCGATATCGACCACTCTGGCGTTACCTTCAATGAATCCGACAGGAAAAGAAGACATTCCAAGGCCACCCAATTTAATGTGAGCAGGAGCGTCAATGTGGGTGCCGCTGTGCGTTGTCAGATGGAGTTCACTCACAAACACCCCATCTCCATTCACTGAAGATGATTTATGTTCTGTGATTATCGGAGGTATGTCTCCCGGAAAAATAGGGGTGTCGTGGCTGATAGTTTTGGTGATATCAATAACTTTCATTTCATTCTCGAACTTCGCCCAAAGGCATGTAGGCAATATAATAGGCTTAAGAATTTTATAGAGTGAATGATAGTACTATTTGAGAGGAACACTAGATTTATGGCTAATCAGGATAAATATCTTACGGTGGCAGTTGAGACTCATGGCTGTAAGCTAAATCAGGCTGACTCTCTAATTCTTTCAAGAGAATTTCAAGCCGCTGGATTTGATGTTGTGCCAACTTCTTCCCCATGTGATGTTTATGTAGTGAACACTTGTAGCGTTACACATGTGGCCGATCGAAAAGGTAGGCATTCGGCTCGGGCGGCCAAAAGGCGTAACCCTCATAGCAAGGTGATAGTAACCGGTTGCTACGCTGAAAGGGATATGGAAACTATTGAAGCTATTGAGGAGGTTGATTTAGTTTTTGGTAATACATCCAAAACCCAAATTGTAAAAACGGTAGCAAAAACCCTGGATTTAGAGGGCATTCCAATTGAGCCGTTTCCAGATTTTCATCTAAGTGATTATTCCTGGAGAAATAGGGCCATGCTTAAGATCCAGGAAGGTTGCAACCAGATATGTGCCTATTGCATTGTTCCTCATGTTCGAGGTCGAGAACGTAGTGTTCCAATTGGGGAAATACTTGAAAGCATTTTTAGGTTTGAGCGAGAAGGGTTTCGGGAGGTGGTTTTGACAGGTACTCAGTTGGGCAGCTATGGATTTGATCTTCAAGATACAACCTTGATAGATCTTATTTCCAGTGTCCTCAAATGCACCGAAATTCCAAGGATAAGATTGTCATCCCTACAACCTCAAGAAATTGACCTGAAACTTCTTGGTTTGTGGAAAGACAGTAGACTTTGTCCGCACTTTCACATTCCCCTTCAAAGTGGAAGTGATGCGGTGTTGAAAAGAATGAGACGTAAGTACTCTGCCGCCGATTTTTCAAAGGCGGTGGATATGGTCAGAGATCAAGTTCAAGATGCCTCTATTACCTCTGACATAATTGTGGGGTTCCCTGGTGAGACTAGGGAAGATTATCAAAAGACGTTAAGTTTGTGCGAAGAAGCTGGGTTTTCTGACGTTCACGTATTTAAGTTTTCTCCTCGGCCGGGTACTAGCGCCAATCATTTACTGGATGATGTCCCTGCCCATGAAAAATCAGAGAGATCCTCAGTCCTGATTGAAGCAGGTAAAAAGTCCTTTTCTGAATTTCGAAGAAAATGTCATGAAAAAACCATGAAAGTACTTTGGGAACCGGAAACCCCAAGACTTCACAAGGGACAACTTATTACCGGTCTTACACCAAATTACATCAGGGTGCAATCTCCAGCGGGAAGCGTCGTAGAGCCATTATCGGATGTAGCGTTACGGTTCGATTTCGAAGACCCTTATGGAGATATGGGCATATTTAGTGAACACTCTCTATCAGAGATGAGCTCTCCAATCTGCTAAATCTCCTTAGGTAGAAGATGTGGTTTTCCATTCCATTCCTCTATGTAACCGGATCTGAATTCTTGGCCGTGCCCAAAAATTACTATCCATCCCTCGTTCATGGCCATGTCGATCACTTCCTTTTTTTGGACTAGTGTCTCATTAGGGAATTCATCCGTAGCTGCTATGAAATGAGGTTGTAAGTGGAACTGAGTTGGGATCAAATCGCCCGCAAACACCAGTTTTTCGCTGCCCATATCTATGAGCACCATTTGATGTCCTCTGGAAGGACCATCAGCTACTCTGAGTTCGATCCCTGGAGAGATTTCAACATCTCCATCTATAAGCTCCAGTAGTCCTTTTTCTTCCAGGGGCAAGAAATCATCGCTAAAAAAAGTAGAGCTGTAGCGCTCGTTTGGAGAAACGGCCTCATGCCAACATTTCTCCTGTACGATGTATTTAGCTTTGGGATAAATGGGCACCGCTTCCCCAGATCGGCTTAGTTTTGTGCATCCACCGGAATGATCAAAATGGAGGTGGGTCAAAATCACAATGTCTATGTCTCTGGCGTTTACACCGACATCCTTAAGGCTACGAGTTAGTTTGTTACCATTCAGATGGTGTGTTTCTTTGAGTTGGTCAGTTCTCTTGTTACCAGCTCCAGTGTCGACCAGTATGTTCATATCGGGTGTTTGAATTATCATACTGTTCATACCGAACCTAATGCGATTCCTGCGATCAGGCTTTATTTGCGTTTCCCATTCGGTTCTCGGGATTTGTCCAAAGGCGCTTCCACCGTCAACCATTAGCGTGCCGTCCGAGACAATGTTTACCGAGTGCCCACCGTAGTACATCTGCACCTTCCCAGAGAAGTGTTGGTTGCATTTATCAGCCAATTTAGTTTCCAAACTGATAGAAAACCAAAACTGACAGTAACTGATGTGAAATCAGGTTTAAAGAAGATTCCGCAACCCCAGCGGTCTAACTTCACTTGAGCTCCTGTTTGGAACTCAAACCAAATGTGAATTCACCTTGTATAAAACCTAGATAATGTGCTCACCTTGTGTCAATTCATATTTGGTGCTATTTTTCGCCGATTACATTTGGTATAAGGCTATTCATTAGATATTTCGTCAGCAGCCCTAAGGAAAGCTGCAATCGTTAATTCGGAATCTTTTTGATTGTGCTCAGTTGAAAAATAGAACTTGGTAGTGCCTTTGAATATTCCGTTATCCAATAGTATTTGATTGAACCGACTCAATTTGCCGGAATCGCCCTTCAGGCTGCTTCTATAGTCATAAACTTCTTCATTTGTGAAGAAAACATCAAATAAAACAGGTTCTCCAACGACTGTGGCTGGAATTTCGGCCTGATCTAACGTCTCCCGAAGTATATTCATCAAGTGGCCGCCAATGTCACTGATCCTTTCATAGGTTCCAGGTTTTCGGAGTATGGATAGGGTAGCTAACCCAGCTGCACAAGCTATAGGGTTTCCACTCAGGGTACCTATATGGGGCATGAACTTATCGTCTGAAACTTGGTTAGAATCGAAGTGATTCATTAGTTCAGATTTGCCAGCTACCGCTGTTAAAGGGAACCCACCTGCCATAGCTTTACCCAAAGTACATAAATCTGGAGTTACTCCGTAGTATTCTTGAGCCCCTCCATATGAGAAACGAAATCCAGTAACGATTTCATCGAAAATCAAGGGGATTTCATAGTGAGCCGTTATGTCGCGAAGACCTTGTAGAAATCCTGGTTTTGGAGGGAGTAGTCGTTGGCATGGCTCTACAATCACCCCACCTATATCGTCGTGATTTGCTTCAATGATTGCCGTCGTTTTCTCCAAGTCATTGAAGGGTGCTATCAGCATGTTTTCCTGGATGGATTTGGGAATACCAGCGGAATCGGGCTCAGCGGTAGGGAAGTCTAGAAGTTTAGACGGGGCCATACTCATCAAGGCATAATCATTCATCCCATGAAATCCGCCCTCAAACTTTAGTATTTTGTCTCTTCCTC
The DNA here is from genome assembly GCA_002696685.1 of Chloroflexota bacterium. The sequence continues at coordinate 37,066 of NZSI01000049.1, forward strand.
TAAAAGATCGCGCTGTTCTCATTGCGTAAAGAGTTGCTTCAGTTCCTGTGCTGCAGTATCTGACTTTTTCTGCACATGGCACCGCCTTAACTATTTCTTCAGCCAAAGCTACGGATTTTTCGTTAGTAGCAAAAAAAGTGGATCCATCCTCAAGTTGAGCTCTAACTGCGTCGATAACCTCTTGATTGGAATGACCTACAATCATTGGGCCAGAGCCTAGTAAATAGTCAACATATTCATTTCCACTCTCATCCCAGATGTGACTACCCTTACCTCTCTTGACGATAACGTCATAGGGTAGATTACCTAGTGACGCCTGTGGCATTACTGCTGCCGCCCTTTTAAGTATTCCTGACTCGTTTGGGCTTTGGTTGTGATTAGTCATAGCAACCTCCGTTATTGTGCCAAATTCACTTGACCATGAAGTAAATGCATCCTCCGATTATAGCAATCAGTAGATGGTTAAAGGTAAGATGATCTGGAGACGTTTATCAAATTCACAGATATCTGTGTTCCCCAGTCATGGTTTTGTTGTTTCAATTTGGAGAAATTGTTGTGAAAATTGATTTGGATTCCATTGACCCTATAATCTCAGATCTAGATTGTCTTCTTATTGGCCTTTTTGAGGGTGAAGAAAAGGAGTCCTCTGCTGTTAAGAGGGTTAGGGATTTGCTCGGTGATTCTTTGAAGGTTTTACTAGAAACTGGGGAGATTTCCGGCAAGTTAGGAAACAATATCTTAATCCATTCTTTGTTACTCACTTCTACAACCAGCACAGGATTAAAAAGGATCATATTTTGCGGCCTTGGTTCCAGAAAATCCTTTTCAGTTGCAAGGTTAAGGGATGCCTTAGCACCTGCACTAAGACGAGCGCGAGGTACGAAGTGCAGCTCTGTGGCTATTGATGCAGATTCCTTTTTCGGGGACTCTATCGGGCTTCGTGATGTAATAGAGCAAACTGCCCAGACATGCCATACTGGCCTATATAGGTACGAAACTTTCAAGTCTAAGAAAGCTTCATCAAATATAGAGGATGTGAAAATCATCATCCCAAAAGATGAGGATCCCAGTAGCTTAATTGATGCACTCAGCAAAGGGATAGCAATCGGGGGATCAGTGAATCTTGCGCGGGACCTTGCGAATGGCCCACCTAATGTAATTACTCCATCTAGTATGGCAGAAATTGCAGAGGGTCTGGGAAGTGAGCATCTTGAAGTCGAAATTCTGGGAACAGATGACATGGATACTCTAGGTATGGGAGCTCTTTTAGGGGTTGCCAGAGGAAGTGCCCAGCCTCCTAAATTAATAATAATGAGTTATTTCGGAAATCAGTCGAGCGAAGACGTAATCGCTTTTCTTGGAAAAGGAATTACGTTTGACAGTGGTGGGTTAGATATAAAATCTTCCATTGGTATGAGGACAATGAAAGGTGACATGGCAGGGGGAGCTGCGGTCTTGGCAGCTATGGGCGCCATTGTTCAGATGAAACCCAAATTAAATGTAATTGCCATTATTCCTGCCACCGAGAATATGCCAGGAGGTGATGCTCAACGTCCTGGCGATGTAGTAACAGCTATGGATGGCACGACCATAGAAATTGACAATACTGACGCCGAAGGGAGATTAGTACTAGCTGATGCTGTATGCCTAGCGTTGGATCGGGGAGCCAATAAAATTATCGATGTAGCTACTTTGACTGGAGCTATTAGGTCAGCACTTGGCGAGCAATGTGTCGGAGCATTTGGCAACAGTTCAAATTTCACGAGACTGGTGATTGAAGCAGGGGAGAGTGTTGGAGAAAGAATTTGGGAACTTCCCACATATGAAGAATACAGTAAGCAATATGAGAGTGATATCGCGGACATCAAAAATAGCGGAGGCGTCTCTGGAGGAGCTATTACGGGGGCGATGTTTATTGGCCATTTTAGAGGAAAGGCTGATTGGGTTCACCTTGATATTGCCGCTATGGCTAGGTCTTTGACAACAAAGGGAGAAATAGTCAAAGGAGCTACCGGATCAGGGGTAAGAACGCTAGTAAATGTGGCACACATACTTGCTGAAACTTCAAAATGATTTGTAATTGATGTTGCTAAGGGGATTGCCAAAGAAAACCTGAATATTCGCTGTTGTGACTTCTGTTCTACTGTGATAGATTCAGAGCCCTTAAAAGAAATTTCCAATTTGGAGCCCTCGCCTTGCAGCAAACGCAGACCCCGAAGACCCCTAGGTGGACCTTTATCACAAATCATGGTTTGGTCCTCAGCTACATATCTCATAACCCGACGAGTACGGCTAGGGAAATCGCGAATTATATTGGTGTGACCGAGCGAACCACTCATAAAATTATTTCCGATCTTGAGAATGCTGGATACATTAGGAGGCGAAAGATAGGTCGCCGAAATGTCTACAGTGTCGATCCACAGTTACCACTGAGGCATCATACAAAAACTGACATTATGGTCGAAGACCTTCTAGACTCACTTACTTCTTCGCCTGACTCTAAAGTTGGAAAATAGTTAAGGAATAGTTCATCCACATTGTGGGTTCGCACTAATTTTTCCGTTGACCCTCTTTCATAGCTGATGCTAAACTTTTCTGTGGTGTGGTGAGCGTGGCCAAGTTGGTTAAGGCGCCAGGTTGTGGCCCTGGAGATCGAGGGTTCGAATCCCTTCGCTCACCCCACGACTG
>NZSI01000050.1 GCA_002696685.1 Chloroflexota bacterium
ATAACGTTATCGCGTACCCATTCCCATCCCATATCGTCGTAAGCTTTCTTACTTAATATTCCTACTGGATAATCATCGTCGCTAAAACCGAAGAATGTCTTTGAAGTTGGGTGCCCGCCTACCCATGGGATTCTGAAGGACAGAGGCCCTAACTTTTCTAGTTTCCCCATCTCAGGTTCAGGTAATCCCGAGTGTTTGATGGAGCCATATTTTGTTTCGGCTGCCACCGCTTTAGCCTCATCTGAGGCGTAGCGAGCATCGCCCTCATTAAATGTGTACAGCACGTCGTCAGCGGTTAACGGTCCCCATCCCTTGTGGAATGCCTGACCGTCCCTGATTGTAAAGTCAGTGTAGGAGAAGTCAGGAGCATGCGACCATGTTTCGACCACTTTGCCTGTGAATCTGGGATTACCGAGCCCGTCTTTTCCTCCATGGAAAAGAGTGTCACTAACTCCCATCAGGGCCTGCCAGAGTAGCGAGCCGCCGCATCCACTAGTCCAGCCACATACTGAAGGTACCCCTCCCTGAGACATTATGACCTCGCCGATGGGGCCTCTCACCGATACCTCTCTTATGACTTCTTTCTCAACTATTTGCGGTACGGCGACAGTCTTCACTACCTCTTTCTCCACCTCCACCACCACGGTCTCACCAGGAACTTCAACGGTCTTCACGACCTCTTTAGTAATGGTTTGTCCCGGAACTTCAACGGTCTTCACGACCTCTTTCTCTACTATCACTGTTTCGCCAGGAACCTCGACCCTTTCCACTTTCGTGATGGTCTCGGTGCTCCCACAGGCGAGCACAAATATCAATGTGGAAATTAGCGCTACTGAAAAGATAGGCTTAAACCCACGCATAACAGAATACTTCATCAAATATCCTCCATATTAACTTAACAGCATTACAAGGCCGTTACTGCCACACCCTAAATATAGCCCACAGCGGGACATTTAGGTCGCAGAATGTGACCACAAGAAGGGGATGTTTGTCAAATATCGCTGAAACTCTGAAGTTCCATATTCACACGCATTTCCTTAAAACTTGCAGCTCTATCGAGTGAATATATTTCCTCTTACGTAATCGGCTTGATCTGAAAGCAGAAACGCGATAACAGAAGAAACTCCATCCGATTTCCCAAGGGCGCTCAATTGCACATCTCGTTGTGCCCGCCTGCCGATTTTCTCGACTTGTTCATTGATGATTCCAAGCTTTAGGGGAGTTTTTATATTTCCCGGACAGAGTACGTTCACCCGTATATTGTTGCACTCTAATTGCTGTTCGAGCGTCATTCCCAGGCCGTTGACCCCGCCCTTCGTAGCACCATAAGGTACGATACTACTCGGCCCAGTAATCCCCGCTCCAGAAGCGATCAACAACATTACTCCTCCATCGTTTTCTTTCATTACCTTTGCAACCCTCTTTGTGATGTAGTACGTCCCGGTAAGGTTTACATTAAGGTGCTTCAACCATTCCTCGTCAGGGAATTCGTCAATTGGGATTAATGCCCCCCTTGCAACTGCGGCTGCGGTCAGAAGGCAATCAATTCCCCCCCCCATTAATTTATAGGCTGTATCAACCAGATTAGATGAGCTGTCCAAGTTAGAGACATCCGTTTCGAGAAAAGAAACAGATGCTCCATCTTCATTTAGAGAATATGCTAACGTGGTGCCGTCTTTTGAGTTGATGTCACCAAAAACTACCTGAGCACCTTCCTTGGAACAACGTTTTACTGCGGCTCGTCCTATTCCAGTGGCGCCGCCAGTAATTAGGACTCTTTTAGATTGTAAAAGCATTCATCCTCCTTCGTGAAAACAGTGAAAAGAAGAGTTAAAAATTTCCGGGTTGCATTTTACGAATCTAACCCGATCCAATTGATCCCTGCTTCGATTCCGATCTCGTAAAGATTTTTCCTTGCGATGGGAATCTGGTGCTCTGGGAGGTGCTCGATCTGTACATACCCTTCGGGACAGTGAGTCTCAAAACCTTCTAAGAAAATCCGNTGNTCCANTATTCCTTCTCCTATCACTGTTTCTTCAAGATGAAGAANCAGCCTNTTTTGGATGAAAAAATCCTTTGCATGACCGNATATNATGTANGGNCCCAAAACTTCATAAATATGCTCTTGTAGCGAAGTGGTTGAGTAAGCNTCTTTCAGGCTGCTGANAAAATTTACCGGATCCATATTGAATCTCAATTTTTCTGATCCAACAGTGTCAATGAGGTCTAATATNCGTTCNGNGGTATCTAGTATTGAGAGNGTATGCCCCTCTACTGCGAGCATAACGTTCTCTTGCTCCGCTGCCTTACAGACCTCAGTTAGGCTTCCAACAAGCGTCTCAAAGGTTTCGTCACGATGATTGTCTGGATGNGCAAACCAGGAACCANCTGGATTGAGGCTACCTGGTCGAACGTAGAGATTTCCGGCTTNGAGCCATGAGGTCACTTCGCACATCTTTTGCATAGCTTCTATGCCTTTTCTTCTTTCCGAAGAACTTGGATTGATCAAATCGGGATGCTGTGCTACCACCTGACAGGGAACTATTCCTCCATCGCTCAGNACCGACCGCAACCTAGTCACCTCATTCTTAGTAACATTTATTGGATCAAAATATCTGCAAGCGACTCCTGAAAATCCGTGTTTTCTGATATTGGTAGTGGTTTTTTCGTCTACTTCGTTCAAATCCGTTGGCATCAAGCCTTGTACTCCAAGATACATAGCAGCTAACTCCTGCGCTTCAGAGGCTAAGTTAATTAAAATTTCATGATATAAGAATTTATCTTACTGATTTGGTTAGGGGAAATACGTCTTCAGTTTACCCAGCCCTCCCCTTCTGTATAATTTTATTGATAGGGGAAGTGTCGGAATTGGTAGACGAGCATGACTTAGGATCATGTGCCGCGAGGCGTGGGAGTTCGAGTCTCCCCTTCCCCATGTATAAAAATCCGTTGACAGGCTTTTAGGGCTGCCCTACTATGATTTCGGGTCGTGCTAGGCGGGGAGTTAGCGGTGCCCTCAACTCGTAATCCGCTCCAACGGGGCTTAATTCCAATCCGAGGGCTGAGTGAGTCTTCCTCTGGTAAGAGGAGTCTGTATTGAGAGCCGGGTCCTGCGCGGCGAAAGTCTGTGAATCCCGTCAGGTTCGAAAGAAAGCAGCGGTAAGCAGTGCCTTTCGGGTGTTGCAGGATTACCTGGTTTGAGCAGATTTATCTTGGTATGTTGATTCCTTGGTTCGACGAGAGGTGCACGATCCGTTTTCAGAGAATTATTTTGCTAAAAATGAGCGTCTTCTCAACAAAGCATTATTGATCTTCATGAATANACATCATCCAACAAAGGCACTAGGGCAACATTTTTTGCACGATGTTGCAATAGTTCGGCGAATTGTTAAAAGCGCTAAATTTAACCCTGGTGAGCGGGTTCTTGAAATTGGCCCTGGAAAGGGTCATCTTACCCAAGGTCTTCTAGATTCAGGTGCTATTGTCAAGGCCGTTGAAATAGACAAACGTCTCGTTGATGGACCTCTTAAGAAGTTCATGGAAGTACCGGATGTCACAGTCATTCATGAAGATGCCTCCAAACGGTGCGGATTTGATTTTTACCGGGAAGATGAAANCTATGGCCTAATTGCCAACCTTCCATACAACGTGGGAACAAAAATTCTGCGCAATTTTTTGTCTGGACCGAATCCACCTGTATATTCCGTAGTGATGCTTCAAAGAGAGGTCGCTAGGAATATTGTCCCCCTGGAAGGTAAGGCAACCATTCTAAGCTCTTTTCTTGGGGCTTTTGTGTCGGGGAAGTTTCTTTTTACCGTTAAACCACATTCTTTTCGCCCTAAACCTAAAGTCACATCCGCTGTTATTAGGCTGAACAAACTGGAAGAGCCTTTTGTGCTCTTTGAAGAGAGTGAATTCTATTTCCAGTTTGTAGCTGCAGTTTTTCGTTCCCCACGCAAGCAAATCCATAATTCCCTCAGTATGGGCCTTGAAATCGATTCCACCGCTACTCGTGAGTTGCTCGACAAAAACGGAATTGAACCCATGAGAAGACCGGGAACGTTAAGCCTACTGGAATTTCAGAGCCTTTTCGAAGGGGCTAAACTGTTGAACCTTATCCCTATGTCGCACAAAGCNAGTTAGGTTATTTGTATGTTGAAAAATTCGGCAGAATCCTCCCTGTCAGCCAAAGCCTTTGGAAAAATCAACCTTACCCTTGAGGTTACAGCTCGCAGAACGGATGGGTTTCATGAGATAAATAGCATCATGCAAACCATTTCACTATCCGACAAAGTTACTGTAGGACATGACTCTGACCTTTACCTGGATCAGTCAGGGTATGTTTTGGAGCCAGAATCTGATTTGGCCTTACGGGCCGCGACGCTGCTAAGAACCCATGCGGAGATATCCGAAGGGGCAATGATCAAAGTTCATAAAAAACTCCCGCTATCTAGCGGGCTTGGGGGAGGGAGTTCTGACGCTGCCACTGTACTCGCAATTCTATCCAGTCTGTGGGGTCTTACCCTTAATAAGGCAGATATTTCTAGCCTTGCTGGTTCATTGGGTTCGGATGTACCTTTTTTCCTTAAGGGTGGCACAGCCTATGTCCAAGGAAGAGGTGAAATTGTCAGGGCTATGTCACGAATCCCTCAAACATGGTTTGTATTATGCGTTCCAGAAATCACGATTCCTTGTAAAACGGCGACGATGTATTCGCTTCTCGAGGATTCAGATTTTACTTCTGGTGGGCTCAGTCGGAAAATCGAGGCCCGCGTCAATGGGGGAGGGGACTTTCCTGAGGAATTTCTATTCAATGCCTTTGACCGTGTCGCTGTAACCCAGTATAGAGCTGTAGCATTGGCATTTGACGCTATGCATGCTGTCGGAGTGAGAGAACCGCATTTAGCAGGGTCTGGCCCGACAGTTTACGGAATCGTGAACTCCCATGAATCTGCCAGAGCGATGCAACTTCTGTTGCAACTAAAATATGGCCTTGACGCTTATGTAGCTGAACCAGTGTTCGACGGCCCAGCATCAATATGATTGATTATCTGGTACTTGGAATGGCTCTGGGGCTTTTGCTAGCCTCTATTTTCATTTCTTTTTTCTGTTTGGAACTATTTTTGTTGTATAGGAAGGGAAATAGTTTCCTACAAAGGTTACGTGAGACGCAAAATCCATCCCGTTTGATATTTGGNACGATTATCGTGGTCAATCCAACATTCGCAGGAGTTGGAGTTCTGTGCGCATTTATTTTTGCCTTCCTTGAGNAGAACAAACCTGGTTCGGTTCTAGCAACGCCGAATATCCTATATTCTCTCTCACTTGGAGCCATCGTTTTTCTATTTACAATAGTAGGAACAATAATTTTCCCAACCTTTAAACGCTTATTCCTGATTACCGGGGCGAGTACAATATTGTGCCTTGGATGGCTCCTACCGCTCTTGGCTCAATAGATAGGACCGATTTTATTCGTCAAATAAGAGATTCCGATAGATTGCTTCAGTTGTCTGAAAGGTTTTATGTTCAATATAGATCTCCATGTCCACACAGTAAAAGGCAGTAGTGATAGTGGACTTCTTCCCCAACAACTCATAGAAGAATCCCAAAGGATTGGGTTGGACGGAGTTTGCCTGACCGAACATGGCGGGGGCTGGAATGAATCCTCTGTTGAGCAAGAGTTTAGAGACTCTGGCTTGGTAGTTATTCCCGCTCTAGAGGTGACAACAGAACTGGGTCACGTTATAGCGATCGGCCTCAACACCCATTATCCAGGTACTCACAGAATCGAGGTTCTAAGAGAAGTAGTCGATAAGGAGGGTGGCGTTTTAATTTCGGCCCACCCTATGAGAAATTTCTTTAACGCCCCTCCCTACAATCTCAACCTACTGTATAAGGACTGGAACCCTCCCCCAACAACACCATCAGAAGCGGCTCAGCATGATTTGTTTTCCTACGTGGACTACATAGAGGTGACTAACGGGGCCAACAGTGATGAGGAAAACGATTTCACTCTAGAAATTGCAGCTGCCTTGGGAATTTTAGGGACTGGCGGCAGTGATTCTCATTCCGTCCAAGGACTTGGGAAAAGTCTCACGGTATTCAAACACAAGGTAACCGGTGTGGATTCACTTCTCAAAGAATTAAGGTCGGGCTTATTTTATGCTGCAGAGGGCCTCAACGTCGGGAACTTGGGAAAGTACACTGGCACCCAACAAGAATAGCTTACTTGTCGGAATCGGGAGAAATAGGAACGTAATTTTGCTATCAATTANTGGGNCAACAAACTTAAGCTTCTTCNGCATAGTTTCNGATAAATATTGCATATGTAAACGGAGTTGTTTGGGATATCTTGTCTTCTTCCTCCTATGAAACTATATTTCGCCCTGCAGATACATCTGATTACGTGCATTCTGCTACACGAAAAATAGCAATTGCCATGGATGAAAAATCCTATGCGCGAGCCGTNAATATTTTTTCATCTCTTCTTCCTCCTGATCAGGCAGATGTTATGTCGAGATTACCTCGGTCTTCTCAGGTCAGATTACTATCATGGATGACTCCGCGCCGCCTTGGACTGATTGTGGAGGAGTTGTCACCAGACGACGTCGTAAATATTTCTAGGGACATGAATGTCTCAGATTTATCGGAAGTTTTAGATGAAACCAGCCCTGATGTTGCTGCCGACGTTCTTCGGGAAATGCCAGGAGAATTAAGAGCCGAAGCTCTTTCAGCAATGAAAGGTGCCACCGGTGTTTTGCCTCTGATTGACTATGAAGACGACGATGCTGGGGGTCTCATGACTCCTAGATACATAGCTCTTAACGAAACTATGACTGTACGAAAAGCTATTGAATACATAAGGTCAACTTCGACAGAAATAGATATTAGTGAAGTTACCTACATATTGGTAGTGGATCCGCAAAATGTGTTGAAAGGTGGATTAAACGTTTCTCAGCTTGTGACAGCGGAAAATGAAGATTACATTGCTGACGTAATGTATCCGAACGTGATTTCAGTTTCTGCCGAAACTGACCAAGAAGAATGCGCCTTGATAATGGAGCGATATAACCTTTTAACTTTGCCGGTTGTCGATGAAAGAGGCCGCCTCGAAGGAATTGTGAAGATAGAAGATATGATCTATGTCTTGCAGGAAGAGGCAACAGAAGATATGTACCGTATGGTGGGCGTGGCAGAGGAGGAGAAGATTCTTGGCCCATTCTGGGATTCCGTCAAAGGAAGATTGCCTTGGCTTTGCGTGAATCTGGTGACTGCTGGTCTTGCGGCACTCGTCATTACTCTCTTCCAATCTACATTGGGACAAGTGATTGCCCTTGCAGCCTTCTTACCTGTTATAGCCGGCCAGGGAGGAATAGTTGGGACACAAACTCTTACCTTAGTTGTTAGGTCCATGGCCCTTGGCGAAATTTCCCCTGCGAATGCCAAACAATTACTTTTAAAAGAATTCGGGCTGGGCTTGGTTCATGGATGCGTTCTGGGCTTATTAGCCGGGCTAATTGTTTTAATGTGGCATGGGAACGAATATCTTGCTCTTGTTGTTGGCGTGGCGATGTTAGCAAACCTTTGTGTCGCTGGTGTGAGTGGTGTAGTACTTCCACTGTCTCTAAAGGCGGCTAAGCTAGATCCGGCTTTATCCTCTGCAGTCGTAGTTACGACAATTACTGATGTGGTTGGATTTCTGATTTATCTCGGGTTAGCCAGCGCAGCAATTTCTCTTATTGCTTCCAGTTTTTAAATCTTGTTTATGTTGGGATTAACCTTCTAGCTATTCTTAAAGCATGGTCTTGGATAGAACTTGTGTACCTATTGATTGTCAATGTAATCGGAATGGCCAAAGTAGCGAGAATAAATCCTCCTAAAACATCTGCTGGGTAGTGAATTCCAACAAATATCCTGCTAAATGATCCGGCTAACACCATCAATANAATCAGNATAGTCTGTTTTAGACTAACCCTTAGAAGAGGCAAGGCTAACCCCATAATTCCCGCTGCGTAATTTGAAGGCATAGAAGAGTCGGTGGGCTGATAAAATATTAGATTTACCTCATGAGTTGAAAATGGTCTTTCACGAAAAAACCACTGGTTGAGAATATAGACGAATGAAGTTGCCACAGTCATATTAATTATTGATAGAACGACTAGCTTCTGGTTGCGGTTTCTTTGCTCACAAGTTCTAGCTGAAAACCATCTATGAAGCAAAATTAAACCGAAACCTACCGGCAGAAGGAAGTCACTAGCTATAGTAGCCAGTACAAAATCTATCTCATTTGACTTATTTGCAAAAGAATTTATGGCCTGAAATACCCAGTAATCCAATGCCTGAAATCTGCCCAATTTTTCACCTGCAGTTTTGTGAAGTTAAAGTCACCTGAACCGTTTTTACAAATCTCTGTATCAAATGGTTTTAACAGACGGTTATCTATTTTTGTTTTCCATATCAATTGAGANATTATTGCGGTGAGAAGATATGAAAACAGTGCAGTGAAAGCGAAAATTATGGCTTGCTGGTTTGCGTCGAGTCCTCCACTGTGATCACTTACAACACGATCGTCCGTTAAGAAAAATAGAGGNANAGAAATCACNATTAGNACAATCCCTAGAGTCTTCCTTAAGNAAGATGACTTAAAAAGTCGCAGGTATTTGGAGCGGGGCGAAAGGGAAGCAATCTGGAGGACACCCATGCAAGTGGTGAAACAGCTCAGAAAATATGCTAAACCAAAATACATCAAACAAACCCTCACCACCATAACCCTTTAGAGTAAAACCTAAATGGCCGTGCACCAATCCTTAAAGTCGAGGTGATTCCCCCTTATTGCCTCTTGGTAAACATTGTTAATTGTGGTGGTTATAGGACCACTATCCCCAGAACCAATCATCCTGTTATCCAAATATCCAACTGCTTGTATGTGAGCAGCTGTACCAGTTAGAAACACTTCGTCCGCGAAGTATAATTCGCTTCTTCTTATTCGTCTTTCAATGACTTCTACCCCTAGTTTTTTCTTTCCGATCTCTATTGCAGAGTCTCTTGTAATACCGGTTAAATTATTGTCCGACACCGGTGGGGTAAAAATTAAACCATCTTGGATCATAAAAAGGTTTTCGCCCGAGCCTTCTGAAACATATCCGTCTTGAGTCAGCATAATTGCTTCGTCAAATCCTGCTAGAGTTGCCTCTGTTTTTGCCAATATCCCATTGACATAGGTGCCGGAGATTTTAAGTCGAGGAGGAATATTGGTATCGTCAACTCGTCTCCAAGAGGATGTACAACATTTCAATGCCCCGTCCGAGTCCAAGTAGTCGCCGAAAGGCACCGTGATTAAAGTNAAGTCGCTATCAATTTCCTGCAATTTCAAATTTGCGACAAGCTCTTCGCTCTTATATGCCAGAGGCCGTATATACAAGTCTTGCCTGTACCCACATTCTCGAAGTANGTCTATTGTTATTTGGCACAAGTCAGAAGCGGTATAGGGGATATTTAACATCAGCATACTGCAACCCTGTAGAAGCCTTTCATAGTGCTCCTGCATCCGAAAAACATAAAGTTTTTCGTCTGTGGCATTCCAGTTGCCTCTGATTCCTTCAAAAACAGCAGTCCCATAGTGAAGTGCATGAGTCATTACATTCACTTGTGCTTCTTCAATAGGAACTACCTTTCCCTGGAAGAAGGCAAGGGATTGGGGCATAACATCCTCCTTTGATTAAAAACCAAGGAGTATTATATAGATGACTTGCNNCAGAATGAACTATCTCAGTATCGCAAGTCGCGGTTTAGCTCATTTAATTCGTATATTTATAGCTAACTTAGCCCATCTATATTCGCAATAAGACGGGAAATGATCCTTGCCGAAATAGGTCGAGGAAAGGCCGTCATGGCCCATCGGGATTTCAATTCATCAGCTATCTGTTCTATCGACAGGCCTCGATTTCTAGTACTCAAAAGAACTTTGGTAACTGCTTCCGATACCGGCGTTCTTGCGTCAATATAATCATCTTCCTTTGAACAATGTTGGACAATGGTACTGATAAGATTTTTTCCCGTTACAGTTGATTTCGTTTTTTGCTTCTGACAAGAGCTGCAGAGATGGTTCCACAAGAAAATCAGCCCGGCTGACGTTATATTCCGGTCAGCAAGACCAGGGAACGAATATCGCTTTTCTGCTTCATCTGGCATTATTCAAAACCCCGCTTGGACAATAAATATTATTTACCACTATCCAGTCAAACCATTTCTTCGGGCCAATCTAGCATAACTACTTCAACTTTATCCCCAGGGTCTAGTTTAGATATATTCTCCGGGCATATACCAAGCCCGTTGGCATATGCTAAAGCTGTTAATATGTTAGATTCTTGTGACCCGGTTGTTTGAGCGTAGTATACCTTCGCATCTTCGTCCTTCCAAACGCTAACTCGGGCATATACCCTTCTCCCATCATAATTGTGGATTGTATCGACGAGAGTCGCTTTTAAAGTAGGTCTCTCTAAAAGCGGCTTACCCATCATAAGTCTTATTGCCGGACGGGCGAATTGTTCAAAAGCGACAAACGTGCTGACAGGATTACCGGGCAGCCCCAACAATGGTACGGGGTCCGGTCGTTCTAGGAAATTCAAGTTTCCGAAAGCTAATGGTTTAGCAGGTCTCATGCGTACAGACCAAAACTCCAGGTTTCCTTGCTCCTCAAGAACATCTTTAACCAAATCGTAGTCACCTTTTGAAACCCCCGCTGAAGTAATTATCAAATCACAATCCGCGGCCTGTTCAAGTTTTGATCTGAGAGTTACCGCATCATCAGCAGCTACACCAAGGGAAATGGCAACTCCTCCTACACTTTCCACCGCCGCAATCAACGTACTTGTATTACTATCGTAAATTTTCCCTTTTACATAATCTGAACCCGGTTCAAGAAGCTCATCTCCCGTGGCAAGTATTGCCACTCTAGGTCTTCTAACGACCGATACTTCGCTTAACCCGAGCGCGGATAAGAGTCCTACCGTAGATGATTTCACAACTGTTCCCTTATCAAGAACTTTTTCTCCCTGGATCACATCCCTCCCGGCTATCCTTATATCGTTACCCTCGGTTACCTTGGTGAGGATACCAATAGAATGTTCTGGACCACTCAAATTAGTCATAGCTTCAGTCGTCAGTTCAAAAGGTACAACCGCGTCTGCCCCTGCTGGAATNGGAGCTCCAGTCATTATTCTTGAGGCTTTACCAGCGCTGATTTCCATTGTAGGCAGTGAGCCNGCGGAAACAGTCTCCAAGACTTCNAGGTAAATCGGGTGGTCTGGTCCAGCCTCTAATGTGTCTCCAGCGACAACTGCATAACCATCCATTGCAGAGTTATCCAGAGGAGGTATGCTCAAATTAGAGATAACGTCGTTGGCCAGTACTTGTCCTACCGCTTGAGTCACCTTCACAATCTCTGATTGTAAGGCGACGAAATTCTTCAGAACTCGTTCTTTTGCTTCCTCCACTGACAGCATATCCTCATCATAATGATGGCTATGTGAGTCCATAATCTCCTCGTTGCATGACTTCAAAAATTCTTTATAGAAAGTCGGATTTAATTAATCTGAAGAGAAACGCTCACTGACATTTAACTGATNCTTAAGACTCCGCATTATTTGGGTCTGTGCTTTGTCTATATCACTAGCCGCCAACGTACCTGTATCAGATTGGAAAATAATACGGTANGTGACAGATTTATTTCCCCCAGGAATTTCCTCTCCAACATATGTGTCAATCGGAAAAACACCATCCACGAGCCTATGTGCCCCAATTATTGACTCTATTTCGGCTGAAGAAATATGTACGTCGGCCAGCAATGCGACATCTCTCGAAGAGGAAGGAAACCTAGCTATAGCTTGAAACATATTGGGTGTGGCGTCTATGGTTTGGCCAAGACTGGCCAAATCTATTTGAAAAATAAAGGTTCCTTCTTTTGGCAATTCGAAATGGTTAGCCACATTTTCGCTTATTTGCCCTATATAACCAACATCAATCTCGTTCACCGAGATAGAGGCACAAACTCCCATCTTAAAGGCCAAATGGTCCCCAGGTGAAAAGTTTAAACTCAAACCATTCAATCGCAATGCGCCTTCCAAAATTCCTTTCAGATCAAAGAAGTCGACCGCTTCTTCCTGCTGTTGCCATATGCTAACTGATGAACGTAATCCNGTGATACCGCCTACGAGGTGTTCCGTCTCGTTGGGGAGACTATCATGAGATTGATCAACACTCCACGTAAAAATGTGTCCTACTTCAAAAAGCCTGACTCCCGATGGAGAGAGCCTATGGTTTTTTGCGAGTCCTTCACAAAGATTACCTAGCAAACTTGATCTTAGCCATGGACGTGTCTGGTCCATAGGATTGAGAAGTTTCATAACCTCATCATTTCCCGGCCAGGCTCCCACAATCTCTAGGTTCTCTCGACTTGAGACAACATACGAAACTATCTCCGACATACCAGATGCAACCAGGTTGTTACGTAATGCCTCCTTGAAACTTAAATATTCATTGGCTTTGTATTCCGGAACTTCTGAGGTTAATTTCTTTGTGGGAAGGTTGTCATACCCATAGATTCGGGCAAACTCCTCTATAACATCTTCCTCAATATTTATGTCAGACCTCCAATAAGGAGCGGTTACCGTAATGCTATTCTCTCGACTCCTTGCGGACGGTGGATCGAGGGTGTCGATTAGGTCATTCATNGAGGAGGTTTGCCTTGTTTCCTGAAATCCCAGTTTTTCCAACACCGATAAAACCTGGGAGGAAGAAAATGAAACTCCAAGCAGTCGTTCCAGTTTAGATAGAGAGAGCTTCATGTGTTTTGGAACAGAAGTATCGGAATAAACATCTATGTAACCTGGTGCGGCGTTACCATTACAGATTTCAACGAGTAATTTGGTAGCCCTTTTTAGGGCTTCTAACGCTATGTCTGGCTGAAGAGCCCTCTCAAACCTGTAGGAAGCTTCTGTGTTTAAGTTAAGCATTGATCGGGTCCGCCGTATATTGGCTGCAGAAAAATTNGCCGCNTCTAAAAATACATCTTTAGTGGTGTTGTCNACCTCGGTGTTAGCACCACCCATGATTCCTGCTAAACCAATGGGGCCTGACTCATCCGCAATAACTAACATATCATTAGTTAAATTTCTGACTTGGCCGTCCAAAGTTTTAAGCTCTTCTTGATCTCTAGCTGACCTGACATAAATGGTGTCCCCTATGACTTTTGCTTTATCGAAGGCATGCAAAGGTTGACCCATTTCCAACATCACATAGTTGGTAATATCTACGACATTGTTAATTGGGCGGATTCCTGATTTTTCCAGTCTATTGCGAAGCCAATCCGGTGAGATTTTCACATGAATATTTCGGACAAGTGTGCCCGTGTAACGTTGGCATAGTGACTGATCATCAACGACAACATTAGTCGACGCAAAAATTTCCTCGGAAGAATCATCTTCTTTGTAAACCACATCTGGGTATCTAACTATTTGATTAGTAACGGCTGCAACTTCATAAGCTGTACCAATAATCGACAGACAATCGGGTCTGTTTGGAGTTAGCTCACTCTCTAAAATATGGTCTCCTAGAATCTGGGTGAGAAGAGTTCCCGGGAGTAATGTCCCGTCCAGTTCCAAAATACCCTCATGATCTCCACTTAGTCCAAGCTCAAGTGCTGAGCAAACCATCCCATCAGAGGAGATCCCCCGGATTTTTGCGGCCCTTAATTGCTCCACTTTACCGGTTTTAGGGTTTCTGAGACTCGCTCCCTCAGCAGCATATGCAATTGTTTGGCCAACTCTTATGTTTGGGGCCCCACAAACGACTGAGACCAGCTCCTCGAGACCCACATCAATTTCAGGGATCTGAAGGCGATCCGCGTTAGGATGCGACTTTATATCCACAATCTTGCCGACTACTATTAAATCTCCCCAAGTTCCACCTATAGCCTCAACGGAGCCAATTTCAAGGCCCGACATGGTCAATTTATGGGACAGATCTTCGATAGGTATATCAATGTCAACGTATTCAGACAGCCACGACACTGGGACTTTCATGTTAGGAATTCACCTTTATTTTTGAGAAAATTGCTGAAGGAATCTCAGGTCATTACCGTAAAAATGCCGGATATCGTCGATCCCATGCCTAAGCATTGAGATTCTTTCCGCACCCATACCGAATGCAAAACCTGAATATACTTCTGGATCGTATCCTACCCCTCTCAAAACATCCGGATGAACCATTCCGGCACCGAGAATCTCGATCCATCCTGTATTGCTACATACCCTGCAACCGTGTCCNTCGCATTTAAAGCAATCTATAGACATTTCAGCACCCGGCTCGACAAAGGGNAAAAAGTCGCAGCGAAATCTCGTTTTTCTNCGTTCACCGAAAATTATTTTGGCAAACGCGTCTAAGGTGCCTTTTAAATCAGCAAAACTTATNCCCTTATCTACGGCAAGCCCCTCTATTTGNGTAAATTGCCATTCATGAGTNGCATCTGTAGCTTCATATCNNAAAGNTTTNCCCGGCACNANAACTCTTATTGGAGGGGACTCTCCTTCCATNATTCGTATCTGCATGGGNGANGTATGNGTTCTNAGNANAAANGGTTGTAGATTTNNTTCATTAGGATATTCAACCCATAAACTGTTCCACATATCTCTNGCTGGATGATCGGNNGGAATATTCAATTTNTGGAAGTTGTAGACATCTAANTCTACCTCTGGCCCNTCAACGACTCTAAANCCCATCGGAGCGAAAGCNTCTGCAATNTCGCGAACAATGAGNGTTGTNGGGTGNANNGACCCTCTCATTGGANNTCTTCCTGGAAGNGTTACGTCAANGGAGGAAAGATCANNATTTTCACTTTGACTCGNGTTTACANACNGAAGTTTATCTTCATATTTTTCNTGTAAANGNGTCTTAAGNTCNTTCGAGGCTTTGCCCATTATTCGTCTTGAATCNGCGTCTAAGTTCCCTANNTCTCGCATCACNGANGAAATNGAACCTCGCCTGCCTAANTAGNTCACCCTCCATTCNTCAAGGGANNCAACAGTTTCGCATTTANCAAGGGNTACAGTAGCCTCTTNCTTGAGNTCATCNAANNTATTTTGATTTCTATCTGTCACGTGTTTNNGTTCCCAAAANTNTNANTCNTTTTGATTTCTNATATAGAGAATTATAAGAATCCNTCCAAAATTGGGTCAANATGNCCCTCGAAAAGGGGTATAAGGTTCTCNAACNTTGTGTAGAATCCTTANNCNTANACNGTTATTCAATTNACGANNANNCCCCACGTATTTGATGGANATNACCAATGCTAGATGAAATNTTAACTGGAACCTCACTNGTNAAATTGNTTAGNNCACTTATTGCNNTANTCGGATTTGTGGGCGTNGGGATAGNGTTTNGANTTTTNGCTGGNNTNGCNATAAGNCGNATGGAGTCGANAGCNTCNNTCTCNNTCGCTGGNATCGTNNTGAAATCTGTTNAAGGTCCNGCTTCACTNNTATTNGCTTCNATNGGTNTNTTGNTGNCATATTTGATAATNATTGANATCCCCAGNGANCTAGTCTCNTCNATNNCAGGNAGCGGAGANCTGGCNATTGGNACATGGCANNTCNTNGCCATTGCNCTNGGNACATTNACNACAGCACACCTNTGCGATTCNCTNATTGAATGGTATCTNATCAANNTAGCNTCNAAAACAGANACNACNTTCGANGACACNTTNCTTCCAACNNTGAGNCGCNTTCTACCCATAACTATNTACGCGATTGGTGTTTTAATNGCNATNGATAGNTTNGGNGTTTCNGTAAGNCCAATNTTNGCCGGCCTNGGAATNGGNGGTCTNGCTGTCGCTCTTGCNGTNCAGCCGACNCTTAGCAATTTCTTTGCNGGNACNTATGTTGTAACCGAAGGGGANTTAAAAAANGGNGACTTCATNGAGNTGGANGGNGGNCCTTCAGGTTATGTNGAANANGTTGGNTGGCGNAGNACNAAAATAAGAAGCAGATTTAACAACCTNGTCATNATCCCNAATTCCAGAATGGCNGANAGTATCGTCACNAANTNCTACAGNCCAACNNCAGCNATGAANGTAGTCGTTACNTGTGGNGTNAGNTATGAAGCNGACCTNCCNACNGTNGAGCGATGTGCACTTGAGGAAGCAGCTAGCCTTATCTCAGAATCTGANCANGCNATNAANGANGTGNNNCCNTTNTTTGGATTTTCNAATTTTGGGGATTCNAACATAGANTTNTTNGTTTTCCT
This sequence comes from Chloroflexota bacterium, assembly GCA_002696685.1. Next base: position 16,300 of record NZSI01000050.1, read on the forward strand.
NCAAGCNATNGATAGNNCNGGNACNTTTCNGCTNAAAAGCCAACTNATNAANANGATTCATNAAAGGTTCGGNAAAGAAGGNATCGAAATAAATTATCCGGTGCGNAGNCTGGTTTTTCCAGAGAATAAAATCGATTTAGAAACNGCCTCGGATTTGTTTGAGACGGGNNACCAATAAAGACAACTAGAACCGTAGAATANTATTNACTTNGANNTTANAGCTGCCAATANCTCAAGACTTTAAACATTTGTTTCCAATCTCCTTTTCTGGAAAAGATACTGGTTAACGTATCCGGAATCCATCCCAAATTTTTTCTGTGCCCACTCACGTAAACCGACGTCTCGAACAGTTTCCTCCTTGGGCACATACTCTTCCCTTAACACCCTACGGATCCAAACATCCACTGGGAAAGAATTATCTTGGTCTAAGGAAAACAACATTACACAGTTTGCTACCTTATCTCCAACCCCCCGTATTGATATCAGCGACTCATAAGTTTCCAGATATGGTGAACCTATCAAATCTTTAAGATTTAGCTGTTGTTGTGAAACGATATGAGCTGCGTGATTGACATATTTAGCCCTGAAACCTAGACCCAAATCCCTGAGTCCAGACTCCCCAAGAAAGGCAATAGATTCCGCGTCTGGAAAGGCATTATAAGAGCCCTTCGTATCATTAATAACAGGGCCACAAGCCGCACTTATTCTANCCATTAGAAGCCTAATTCGAGGAATGTTGTTGTTGGCGGAACATATAAAAGCTACAAGGCATTCCCACGGCTCTTGCCTAAGTAAATGAAGACCCCTATAGGTCTTTATAGAGCTCTGAAGATATTCATCCGAGGCAGTTCGTTTATAAAAACCTTCCAGGTCATCATCTGCTCTGAGATAGGAATGAATAAGACCTCGAAGTTCAGATTCTGACAATGGATTCTCGGGTGTTGGATAGCCTGTGACCAAAATGTTCATCTTCTCCTGNNACAGAGTGATCCTCCGACCATAGATTATTCCCTCGTATATGGATTTCTCATCCAAGGATTGAATGGTTGACCAACGAAAGGCCTGCCCACTATAAAGTGTTTCAGCAAGATTATAAGGTTGCTCAAGAGNCAAACTGAGACTTAATTCAGTAGCCATGTTTTCGTATTTTCCCCTATTTCCTTCATAGAACAGGTCTTTATTGAGGTATCTGGAAGACCTTCTATAAATCGTTTACCGTAGTTTCTATGGACTATGCGGCTATCTAAGACCACGAAAACACCCCTGTCAGTAGAAGAACGAATTAATCTGCCAAAACCCTGCCTGAAGCGGATTACAGCCTTGGGGATAGAGTATTCTGTGAATGCTTTATAGCTGTCTCCATAGGTTTCAGACCGAGCTGCGAAAACGGGATCCGTTGGGACTTCAAAGGGTAGCCTCGTCAATATTAGGGCCTGCAANCTATCCCCTTGAATGTCGATACCTTCCCATAAACTGCTAGTTCCAAGGAGCACTACAGGCCGATCTTCTTCCCTCATGCGCCTAACCAATCTATCGGGTGTTCCAGAAATTCCTTGGGCAAGCACCAAAATGTTGCTGCTACGCAACTTCGCTCTTAACACGGAGTAGGTGGCCTTTATGGCAGCGTTTGAGGTAAAAAGTGCCAGGGTACGGCCCTCAGCAGCGATCGCTGTATTAGCAATACAATCAATGATTTCATGTTGGCTTTTTGGAGAACCCGGATTTGAGATATCCTCTACCAGTAGAGTTTGAGTGGATGCTCGGTAATCAAATGGTGATTTTAATCTATATTCCTCGTCAGGGATAAAACCGAGCCGTGTGCACAAATGATCAAAATCTCCGCCAGTNGAAAGTGTGGCACTGGTCAACACAACNGAAGATTTTTCTCTGAATAAGTCATGGGAAAGTATCTGGGCTACTCCAATTGGTGCCATGTTCAGACTCGTTCCAGACCTAACATTGGAACCATCTATCCAATAAACAGATGAATCGCTCGGCGGATCGGCAAATTCCGCTATTGATATCCTAAGGTCAAGCAAATCAGAAATTAGAATTGTTAACTCGTTAATCACATCGCGGGCAGGCAAAGCAAGTTGTTCGGCGTGAATCAGGTCGTTGAGTTTCCGCACACATCCGGCCGATTCATCTAGAAGTAACGATGTGTTTTCGATCGCCAACTTCAAAGGTTCATATGTCTCATCTCGGTCGTCCTGAGAAATTCGCCAAACTCTCTCTGAGTCCCTTGCAGCAGNTTGCAATTTTAAAGTTGCAAGATTGCCGGCCAAAAGAAGTGTATGTGAGGACGTCTCCGATAGTCGCACACTCATTGAAGTGAGCTCAGCAAATAGTTCCTCCAACAGAGTTCGAGTGCTAGCTGATGTGACTACAGACTGAAGTAATCTATTGGCGGACCTGAGATTAGCATTTTGCGGTCGAATCCTATCTACCAATTCCCTGAAGGAAGACTGGTTGATTTGGAAACCCATAGCCGCCGTGGCCTGATCCTCCAGGTGATGAGCCTCGTCAATAACTAAATGAGAGTATTCGGGAAGTACGGCGCCCCCAGAAACCAAATCTGCCATTAGCAAAGCGTGATTGGTTAAAATTACGGACGCATTATTAGCTTTTTGTCGNGCNNNTGCCAAATAGCACTCCTTGGAGGCNAATTGACAGAGACCTGCTCCTTCCGAAGATAATTCCCTCCACAAAGATATAGCGTCCTTACGATTAATATTCATTTCTGAGCCATCGCCCGTCTGTGTGTCTTCCATCCAGACAGCACATTTTGCTAAAAGAAGCCCATTTTCTNTGGGTATGCTGGACTGTGAGATCGCACTTTCAAATCTCCTAACACAAAGATAGTTGGCCCGCCCTTTAAGCACGGTCACAGTGGGGTCTTGATATTCATTGAACTCGGGAAGGTCCGTTGCCGCCAGTGATAGGGGAGCATCCTTATTCAAAAGTTGATCCTGAAGATTAAGAGTTCTAGTCGAAACTATTACTCTTTTTCCCGTACTTTCTGAGAATCTTAGTGCTGGAATCAGGTAAGCAAGGGATTTTCCGGTTCCTGTCCCAGCCTCCACCATCAAATTAGTGGAGTCCGTTAAAGCTCCGTAGACATGCTCCGCCATCTCCCTTTGAGTCTCCCGTTCCTCGTAATGTTCTAAATAAGCCGCCAGCGGTCCTGTGGGACCAAATATATTAGAAATATCGGAAGTAGAATCCCTCCCCCTATTGGGTAGATCTATTTTTCTTAAGGGGTCTTTATCCTTAGACGGCTCCTTAGGTGGTGAAAGAGCATGTAGTTGAACTGAAGAATCGAATAAATCATAAAATGGCAGGTTTGCCTTAATGGAGACCGATTTCAAAATATCAATAGTAGAATCCGACAAATGGTTAATAAAATCGTTTAGGCGAAGAAATAACTCTGCTGTGGCTTTTGCATCATCTAGGGCACGGTGAGCCTGTGCTCTATAGATATTATGTCTGGACAACAGGGTCTCCAGAGAATAATCAGGGCTGTCGAAATCGAGGACGTAGGCTAATTCCCATGTATCAAACGCTCGATTAATGAGTTCAAACCCTGCGGCGGACAAGAAGTTCAGATCNAAGCCGACATTGTGCCCTACAATAATTTTGCCCTCTAGCAACTTAGTTACATCCGACATGACAGATTCAATATTTGGCTGACCTTCAAGATCAGCAGACGTTATTCCGGTCAAATCGGTTATATGGNCAGGAATACCTACNTCTAAATNCGGATCTATCAACATNGAAAATTGATCCANCATATTTTCCGAATCAAAAATCTGNATACCAATCTCAATAATCTGATCNTGTTTGGGGTCGAGACCGGTAGTTTCTAGNTCAACGGCAGCGAACAACATGTTTTGCAGTGGTGGAGTATTAGACATCGAATNNCAGGAGTATAGCATCGAAAATTCTGTAAACTCTTGGAGGTTCGTATATCATGAATAGCAGGGTTCTTAATCTGTGGTCTTTAGAGCAAAAAATCAGTGAAGAATTAAAGTTGATGGTAAGACATGTCTGCTGATGGCCAATCAAACAATCCAGAGTTTAGAAAACTGGATAACCAGAATACCGATTTCACCAGGTCCCTGCATTATGACCGTAGATTATACAGTCAGGATATTGCTGGCTCGTTGGCTCACGTTTCTATGCTTGGCAAGCAAGAGATCATCTCCTTGCAAGAAGCCTCGAAAATTCAATCTGGTCTTGAATCAATACTAAAGGAAATCGAAGATGCGACATTTCCCTGGAGAAATGAATTAGAAGATATTCACATGAATATCGAACGCAGACTTTTTGACAAGATTGGTACTCTGGCGGGAAAACTGCATACAGCTAGGTCCCGCAATGACCAGGTGGCTCTAGACCTGCGCATGTATGTCAAGGAATCATGTGAGGGTATCGAAGAACGTTTGGAGGTATTGCAAGAGACCTTGTTGGAACTCGCTGAAACTCATCTTGAGACAATCATCCCGGGATATACTCACTTGCAAAGGGCGCAACCTGTATTACTGTCCCACCATTTTCTGGCCTATTTTGAGATGTTCCAACGTGACAAGGTGCGTTATATGAGGGTAAGAGATTCCGCTGATGTCATGCCCCTAGGTAGCGGGGCTCTCGCAGGTTTGCCATACCCGATAGACAGAACTTACGTTGCCGCTAAACTTGATTTTTCCTCCATCAGTGAAAACAGTATGGATGCTGTCTCTGACCGGGATTTTTTGCTGGAGTTCCATTCCGCTACCGCCACTTGTGCGGTCCACATTTCTCGCCTGGCTGAGGACTTAATATTGTGGAGCACAGAAGAATTCGGCTTTATTAGGTTGGGAGAAGAATTCACGACCGGCAGCAGCATAATGCCTCAAAAGCGAAATCCGGATTTCGCAGAATTGGCTCGGGGGAAAACTGGTCGCATTTTTGGTAATCTGCTCAGTCTCTTAACCGTATTGAAGGGGCTACCGTTAACCTACAATCGAGACTTACAAGAGGATAAAGAAGGTTTTTTCGATAGTGACGACACTATAGTCGCTATTCTTGATATGCTCCCGGGAATGCTCACATCGCTGCAAGTGAATGTGGAAAACACTCGTTTGGCAACCGAAGAAGGTTTGTTACTTGCTACTGACGTCGCAGACTACCTCGTTGGGAAAGGGTTAACTTTCCGGGAAAGTCACGCAATCGTTAGTAAATTAACTGATTACCTGATCCTGAAGCAAAAAATCTTCTCCGATCTCACATTGAACGAGTATAAACAGTTCAGCGAGGTATTCGATGAAGATGTCCTTGCGATAACAGCACAAACATCTATAGAGGACAGACAAACTTATGGCGGAACTGCCACTTCCATGGTTTCAGATGCCATCGCAAGAGCCCATCAGCGCCTGAAAAATCCTAAACTGGATTGAAATGCTTATATATCCTTCGATCTTAACCCTTGACTTCAGTCAACTAGAGTCACAAATTAAAGCTGCTGTCGCTGGTGGTGCTGACGGTATCCATGTAGACGTAATGGACGGACAATTCGTGCCACAGATTACATTTGGTACACCTATTATCAAAGCTATTAACTCAGTCACTAATCTTCCTCTAGACATCCACATGATGGTCATCGAACCCGATAGGTTTTTTGCAGATTTCGCGGACGCTGGAGCGAAGTCAATCACAGTTCACTTTGAGGCAGTGGAAGACATAGAGCAGACTCTCGCCAAGTTAGATAGTCTCGGAGTAAACAAGTCCCTAGCCTTGAATCCACAAACCGAAATCGAGAAAAGTTTTCCTTATCTAGCACAGTTGGAGCAGATTCTGATTATGTCGGTCAACCCGGGTTATGGAGGACAAAGCTTTATTGAATCCTCATTACAGAAGATAGATCAAGTGAAAAATCAGATAGTAAAACAAGGGCTTTCAACTAATATCCAGGTCGACGGCGGGATCAACCGTGAGACAATTTCTGCTGTGGCCCATGCGGGAGCAGACATCGTAGTCGCGGGGAGCGTGGTTTTCGGACCCAACAAAAACCCAACTGAAGGCATTCAACTGCTCAAGAAGAATTTGGAAAGTTGAACNATAACTAAATGATCATTCTTGGAATAGAGACGTCATGCGACGATACAGCTGTTGCTCTGGTTCAAGACGGAGTAAAAATACTCTCGAACGTAGTTGCTGACCAATCATATATGCACGAACGTTACGGAGGAATAATTCCAGAAATCTCAGCAAGGGAACATCTCACAACTATTATCCCCACGGTTAATAGATGCCTAGAGGAAGCTTCCGTCAATAATGGTGAGATAGAGGCGATTGCGGTTACTCACGGCCCTGGACTGGCTGGTTCACTTCTCGTAGGTGTCAATGCTGCGAAAGCATTGGCATATTCATGGGACACTTCGTTAATCGGAATTAATCACCTTGAAGGTCATATTTACGCGGCGTGGTTGGAGGACCTCTATCATAATTCTCAATTAAAATTCCCAATAGTTTGTCTCATCGCTTCAGGTGGGCATACCGAGCTAGTTTTAATGAAAAATCATTTAGATTACGAACTGTTGGCCAGAACTCGTGACGATGCTGCCGGTGAAGCCTTCGATAAAGTCGCTAAGATTTTAGGTTTGGGATTCCCCGGNGGACCAATCATAGAAAAACAGGCCCAGCACACCAGTGAGGTCGACTTTCAATTCCCTAGGCCAACAGTTAAAGGCTCTTTAGATTTCAGTTTCAGTGGATTAAAAACGGCTGTTGCCCGTAAAGCTGAAGCAGATGGGTTCTATCCAGAGAATGAGATGAGACCCCCCACCTCNCTGGAAGTGTGGGAATACTCGGCAGCATTCCAACACGCGATAACAGATTGTCTTGTCCAACGAACTGTAAAAGCCGCCAGGGAAAATGAGGCCTCCGGAATAATCCTCGGAGGGGGAGTGGCCGCCAATGGTTTCCTCAGAAATGAAATGGCAAGATCGAGTTCAGTACCAGTAGTTGCTCCAAAACCATCACTCTGCACCGATAATGGAGCCATGATTGCTTCTGCTGCGTTCTATCACACTCAAGAATTGGGAGAAAAGCAATGGACCCTGGACGCCATTCCTAATTTGAAACTGAATTAGACGTCCTAGCGAGGGGAAAACACTCGTGATCTGAGATCTGGAGATATTTTAAACCCTTCATCATTTCGAACAATTATTGATTCAACAAATTCGCCGATTTCTTCTTGGTTACTGCCGGCTCCTAGATTTACTCTGACTTCAGCTGTGTGGGTTGTTATCACTATTGAGGCACCCGTGTCAGTAGCGATATGTTCATACAAGAAATAAAAGATGACCAAAGAGGTTACGGCAATGCTCCCTAGTCTGNTCAGAGAGTTATCTATNCTGAAATAGATGAGGATTCCCAGTAAAGCNGTTAATAAGATCCACACTAGGTTCGGCANTAGCGACTTTGAAGATATTTCAATGTGCGCTGAGGTAACATCCTTATTTTTTAGCGTGCCGGACTGGCTGGCATTCTTTTCATTTATAAAATAGTTGATGATTTTCCCGTTGGTGGTAAGGAAACTGGGGTCCTTACCACGACTTTTAGCAAAAATTATCTTAGTGAGCTTGCTAGGTACAAACTTTAAATGTTTGTCATACATGGAATATGATCCGTAATCAGATTGGTTTAACTCACACTTTAACAAAAAGTGTGTCCAATAGCATTACTTGATATAGTTAGGTTAATTAGATGTTTTAGGAAAGGAATTTTTCTATGGAACGTCCCGTTTTCAAACCGCTCGGAGCTTCTCTATACGACCTAGATACTCCTTCGATTTTTGTGATTCGCGATCGGTTGTTGGCAAATGCGGAGTCCTATAGATCTCACGTTTGCAAGGCGGGAAAGCGTCTCACTCCCAACGCCAGTATCCATCGTACCCCGTCACTTTGCAGATTACTGAACCAAGATGATGTCTACGTAAACACTCTATCTGAGGCACTAGCGTTTTCCAATGTAGTCTCAGGGCGCATTACGATAGGCAGGGCATTTGGACCTTCCGAACTCCAAACCATATTGTCTATTTCCAGTGTAACGCCCATTCGGGTTGTCGCATCATCAGAAAACCAAATCCTCGAAATGAAATCCCTAGTGCGTGGCAAAACAGAAAATATCTCCTTTGTCCTTAGAGTATCTGGAAGGGTTGACCAAAGGGGAACTCCAGTTAACGAACTTGATGGAAAGCAAGAATTAATTACTGAGCTCCTGGTTTCGGATGATGGCGTTGAGAATCCAAAAGAATTTTTGTCGAAAATTTGCCTTCAATTGGCCGAATACAATCTACCTGTGATGGTACAAAGTGGAGTGGGTCCTAACCTTGATATTCTGGACATAGGTTTTGACGAGATTGTGGAAGGCTTCCATCCATTCAGCGGAGGTTCGGAATTCTCCGTAGGAGTGATCACCGCCGTGACCAGCACTCCGGTTTCTGGCAAGGCATTTCTGGATTGCGGGCAAAAGGCGATATCCACAGATGGTGGTGTCCCCACTGTTGTAGAAAGTAAATCCTTTGCCATAGAAAGGATGAGTGCCGAACATGGGTATCTTGTCTGGGAACCCGGAGAAGCCTCGGTTTCGCTCGGTGACACCGTTATACTTCAGCCCGCCTCAATTAGCGATACATTCAATCTTTACGACTACCTCAATATCGTGGAGAATGAAACTCTTGTCGGTCTTTTGGAAATCCAATGCCGAGGATCCTACAGTTAACGAAATTTAGGAGTTATAACTGTGAGTAATACAAGACCCAATATAGGGGACACTCTAGGTGAATTGTCGACCCCCAGACTGTTGATAGATGTTCCTGCTATGGACCACAACTTCGATGTCATAGCAAAAACATACGCTGGCAAAGTTTGCAAAATGAGACAACATGCAAAGAATATCAAAAGCCCCTTGATAATGCAGCGGCAAATAGATGCTGGTGGAACGTTAAACGGTGTTTGCGCTGCTAANGTGACTGAGGCTGAAGTTATGGTGGAGGGGGGCATACGTGACATATTGGTAACCTCTGAGGTCTCATCTCCAAGCAAATTACGACGACTTGCCTCTCTCGCAAAAATAGCCGATATCAAACTATGTGTCGATAATCCAGAAAATCTTGAGCAGGTTAGTCAGATCGCATTGGATACTGAATCTAAAATTGGCGTACTTATCGAGGTAGATACTTCGATGGGCAGAGCAGGAGTAAGAACTCCTGAAGAAGGTGTGCTGCTCGCACAAAAGGCTAATGAGCTAAAGGGCGTTCAATTTATGGGAGTCATGAGTCACCAGTCAATAGAGGGATGGGCGGATCGTGAGACCCGCTTTACGGAGGGTCGCCGATATATAGAGATCTGCCTCGAAGTCAAAAAAGCTATAGAAGAGGCCGGCATTCCTGTGGAGATGGTGTCATCCGGGGAAACTTTTACNTTCGACGTGGCCCCTGAGATAGAGGGGGTCACAGAGGTAGAAGGAGGCACATATGCCTTAATGAGCGCTACAAACGGGTATATGGAAGATTTCCAAATAGCGGCGAAAGTCATGGCAACGGTATTGGACACACGGGACGAATATGGGTTTATAGATGCCGGCCTTCAATGTTTGGGCGGTCCTATGGGGGTAAAACCATTCGTTGAGGGTTATCCCGACATGGAGTTTGTTCGTATGGATGCAAGTGAATCGTGCCTAAGATCGTCAGGTCCATTTCCTTTTGAGGCCGGTGATAGGCTCTTTCTACTAAGTGCTCAACAAGATATTCTCGTGAACCGCTGGGATGCATTTGTGGCTGTCAATGGCGACGTAGTGGAAGCAGTATGGGACATACCGGCTCGGGGATGCCATCATTAGAACCGGGAGGCAAAAATTCCTTTTTCCCAAATGGCTTTTCGCGGAGTGGTATGACCTGCTCAACTCCGTGGTGGAACCCAAGATAATTCCTCATCGAAAGGCCACGGCAGGAAAATGCATTGGGTCGGTTTTGGAAATTGGTGCCGGCACCGGCGCCAATTTGGAATATCTATCCGGTGCCGAACAAATAACATTTTCTGAACCAGATAGATATATGCGCCGGAAACTTGAACCATTGGTCGCTTCATCACCCATCCCAGTAGAGGTAATCCCCAACCCTGGAGAATCTTTGCCTTTCAAAGATAATACTTTTGACTCGGTGCTCACCACTTTGGTTCTTTGCATGGTCAAAGATGTCGATAAAGTCACCAAAGAGGCCTTTAGAGTTCTAAAACCGGGAGGACGTTACTATTTTTACGAGCATGTCGCTGCGAAGAGGCCAGCGGGAAGACTCCTGCAAAGAACCCTAGGCCCTACTTGGAAATGGGGAACCACTGGTTGTCATCTACAACGTGATCTTAAGCAGAATATTGAGGACCTGTCGTACTCCAAAATTTATTTGCGCGAATTCCAATTTTCTTTGGGTATTCCGATCGTTATACCAAACATAATTGGTTATGTGGAAAAATAGATAGCTATAGCGCTGCAAAAGAACGTTTTGCCATGGTCTTTTCTGGCAGTGATTCAAATGGAGATAATGGGAGGAACATAATCACTTACCAATGGCGAAATGATCCGGACTTGAGTTCGAAAAGTGATATGGATTATGTTCATGATCTAATCCAATCCCTTACGGACCACATCTATTCCAATCCTAAAGACTATGAGGCTATTTTTCTACGGGGAAATGGTTACCTAGATTCGCAACAATACGACTTGGGAATAGCAGATTACTCTGTCTTGATTGATCTTCCCAACCCCGATGAACGTGCACTAAACAACCGATCTTTGTGCTGGAGAGGATTGGGGGAATTTCAACGAGGCCTGGAAGATTCTTCCGGCGCCATAAATATCGATCCTGACTATCGTGACGCCTTCAATAATAGAGGAATGCTCTACGCAGACATTGGCGAACATAGGAAAGCAGTAATTGATTTTACTCGCGCAATAGAAATAGACACCGATTACTGGTATGCATACAACAACCGTGCCCACTCGTATTTGATAATGGGTAATAAATTAGACGCCTTTCAGGACTATGAGAAGGTGAGGGAATTATTGGGGCATTAAAAGGCCCTGGAAGTCTGCTAACAAAGTTTTACGGGAGATCAAATAGTTTATTGGAAGCCGCTGTTCTAAGGGTCTTGTAAGGATCTATTGTTCTGGGGCCCTCANTTATTAGAGTTACAGTAGCAGAGTCACCCTCTCTGAGAACTAAGGCCCTCTCACCATCGAGAGCTATAGTCCTAGGATACCGATCGATCGTAATGGGTTGTCCCACCGTCATAATCGCGAAATCGTCGTATCCAACACTACGCACATGTCCTGGTATGACAGGAGCCATCACCTTATATTTTGGATTCGTATGGTTTAACTTGAGGTGTAAAGCGATGGTTTCTTCTCGACTGATCGGATGGATTGCGCCCCCTATGGCCGAAAGACCAATGCTGTGCGGCTCCGCAATTGCCAAGAATAGATCGCTAACTGTGCCAATGTCCCATATTGCCCTGGCGCCTACGTAATGCTCCGAAGAAATAGCTACATCTACCAAGGAAATTTCAGACGATCCGTCCGTATGTTCAACTGAAAGGGCCTGATATCTGGGTACGCATTCAGGATCGGTGACCAGGCCGGTTGCTATGAATCCAGCTGCTAAACCGGCTAGGGTTCCTTCGATCATATAAGGAAATACATTATTGGTTCCTGTGGATACCGGAAGAACCGGAATCTGCCCAATATACTTGCAGGCCGCCCGACTAGTACCATCACCCCCAAGGACTACGACTGCCGTGACCCCTGACTCCACAAGTTTCTTGACCGAGTCGATGGTATCTTCCTCTTTATTTCTGATGAAGACCTCAAGAGAGTCAAAACTCAATGGACCTTGAAATTCCTCTGCAGCTGTAATTGCCAAACGNCCGTAGTCTGGCATCAAAAGAACGTTATGGACACCAGCGGCAGCAAGACCGGCATATATCCTCTTAAGGATGTTAATTTTTTCCTGATTAGTCACCACGCGGCTTTCTGATACTAATCGTCTTATATCCTTGCCCGAAGACGGATTTGCTATTATTCCAACTGATACCAAAACAATCCTTTTCTCTATTGAAAGTATTTCGATTATAGAACAAGAGGGCAATTCAGATTTCTTAGTAAGGCGCATCTTTAATTAAATGACAAAGTACAAACCAACGAAACTGCGAATGGAAAGGGCCAGGAAAGTCTCTGAAGCTCTTTCAGAGAAATACGGACTAATTGAATGGGTACCGAGATATAACGCAGGGGAGGAATTGGTTTATACAATTTTATCTCAACATACCTCTGACGTTAACTCCGAAAGAGCGTTCAAGAATCTTATGAGTCATTTCCAGACCCTTGACGCTGTAGCCGAGGCCGATGTTGTCGATATTGAACAGGTAATTAGAAGTGGAGGCCTCGCTCGGCAAAAAGCACCTAGAATCAAGCGAGTGTTGAATGAGGTGAAGCAAGAGGTCGGTTCGTTTGATCTCTCATTTCTGATGGAAATGCCACTGGATGACGCAAAGAAATGGCTGACAAAATTTAACGGTGTCGGACCAAAGACAGCGGCTATTATTCTCTGCTTTTCCTTCGGAATGCCCGCTATGCCCGTTGATACCCATATTTTCAGGGTTGCCAAACGCCTAAAGCTAATCGGAACAAAGATAAATGCTGAGAAGGCCCACGAAAGGCTGGAACCTATTGTCCCACCAGAAGAAGTTTTTCAATTTCACATGTACTTAATAAAGCACGGTCGGGATACTTGCAGTGCACGATTTCCTCGATGCAATGAGTGTAACCTAGAAGGCATTTGCCCAAGTTTTGGTAAATTCTAAGAATGGTCATGTAAAATGGTGTGCCCAGNATAATTGGCATTCTCATAGGAGACTAGGATGAAAGTCGGTATCATAAACGTAACAGGGTACGCGGGGGCGGAACTCGCGAGAATATTACATCGGCATCCAGAAGTGGAAATATCTTCAGTGACAGGGCGGAGCGGGGCCGGTAGAGCCTTAGGCGATATATTCCCTCATCTTTCTGACATTAACATCCAAATAGATCCTGAATTGACAGGTAGCTTGGATTTTGTGTTCTCGGCTCTTCCACATGCTGCAAGTGCGGAAGCTTTAAGTGAGGTTATATCTGCTGATGTCAAAGTTGTCGATATTAGCGCAGATTTCCGATTAAGGNATCTAGAAACTTACACTGAATGGTACGGTGTAGAACACCCATGNCCACAGTACTTGGAGAAAAGTGTATACGGTCTACCTGAAGTNCATAGAGAAGCTATCGCGGAAGCCTCTGTGGTNGCCAATCCCGGATGTTATCCGACGGCATCTATCCTTGGTCTGTTACCAGCCCTAAGACATGGGATTATCGATAACAACATAATTATTGATGCCAAATCTGGAGTATCGGGAGCGGGTAGGGGACTCTCCATAAAAACCCATTTTTCTGAAGTAAATGAGAATGTAAGTGCATACGGCCTCGATGGTCATCGCCACATGCCAGAGATCGCNCAAGAACTCGACTTAGCATATGGATCCGAAGTTGCCTTAACTTTTGTACCCCATTTAATCCCGATGACTAGAGGGATTTTTGCGACCTCATATTCCCAGTTGACTGACGAATTTCTATCCAACAATTCAGATCCGGCGGGAGCTATTGATGCTCTATATCAGGAAACCTATGGACAAGAGAAATATGTTGAGGTCACAGAAGTTCCTCCATCTACCAAGCAGACGCTGGGAAGTAATCAATGCCTGGTCCATCCAAAAATAGATTCAAGAACCGGACGACTTATCGTAGTGAGTTGTATCGACAATCTAGTTAAAGGAGCTGCGGGGCAAGCGGTCCAAAACATGAATATATTATGCGGCTATGAAGAGAGTACCGGAATTGATCAGTTGGCGATATATCCATAANGGAAATGTAAACCCACTTTGCTTACATGGATTTAGATAATACAATTTAACAGAAAGATTATATTAACGGCCCCATCGTCTAGCGGTCAGGACAGCGGCCTTTCAAGCCGCAAACACGGGTTCGATTCCCGTTGGGGTCACCATTCCGGTCTTACTAACCCATAAGTAAAGCCAGCTATATCTTAATTTGTTCGTCCCCATAACCGCCTCTCCTGGGCAAGTGGGATTANTAAATATAACTGAATTTATAGTCANGTAGGCTCCTCTTCATCCGAGCATATTTTAGGTTAGATCCAAAATAGCTTTAACGCCCAATATAAAAGCTATTCCTATTAGTAGGGCACCGCTACATCCTCTGACCAAACTCTCCTGGGCTTGAAATTTTGACACAAGGGATCTCCTTGTTAGTAGCACAGCAACACTCGAATACCAAGCAGCATCTATTAGTCCGGCTAAGACACCTATCAGAATTGTGTCAATAAATGTAGTATCAGGTTTCACAAATTGGCTAAAAATAGCAATAAAAAATACAGCTATTTTTGGATTAAACAAAGCTAGTAGGAATCCTTCAACTCCAGATTTTAGGAAAATCATGGATCGAATATTTGAATTAGTTTCCANATGCAAACCGAACTCATATTTATGCCGAAGAGTCTGGACTCCTATGTATATCAATAGGAATATTCCACCTAGTTGGAATATAGACATTAATGCAGATACAGTCATTAAGATTTGGGCTATTCCCAACGCAGTTATNAAAGCCCAAAGGGATATACCAATCCCATGACCGATACCGGCCACCACTCCATGATACTTAGCTCTGGTCACAGCCACGCTGACCATAAAGGCAAGGCTAGGACCCGGAGACATTGCTCCAAGGAAACATATAAACCCGATTTGTACCCAGTCTAAAGTTTGCACTTCTTCAAAATTCCTGTGACTAAACTCATCCTCAAAAGGGCCTAAACCAGGAAAATGTCATTTGATAACAAATTGGGTTCATCACCCCGTAATTAAGGGCTCTCCAAATTTTTCACCATGGACAACATCATTAATTGGTTTCCGGTTCTTTTGGTTTCCAATTTTTTTATCCTTAGGGACCCCAAATGGAATCACAGCTACGATTTCAAGTGAATCTGGTACATTCAATAGAGTTCCGACGGCTTCCATTCCTACCCAACCTGCCCAATTAGACCCTATGCCCACAGACCATGCTGTAAGAATCATAGATTGGATTGCCCGGCTTGCATCTGAAATACCGTAAACAGAATTCTTCTCAGTCGCCACAACAACTGCCAANGAGGAATCAGCGATATACGGGCCAGAACTTACTAGATTTCCCAGTTCATGCAAGAGATCTTTCCGCTGTACCACTATGAAATGCCAAGGTTGGGCATTCATGCTACTTCCTGTGAGGTGAGCAGCCTCCACAATCTTCCTCACAGATTCCTCGGGCAAGCCATCGGACTTAAATTCGCGAATAGCCAGTACTGTCCTAACAGCGTCATATGTTTCCATNAGAGCCTCCGAACTGAATTTNCTTATAAACCTTAGTACTATATATCCAATCACTTACTAATCTACCCATTTTATGAGGTCAAAATAGTTTTAATCAAAGTTATAGCTCAAATACCATCTTTATGAGCAGAAATATATTGTTTTTTTATGATTCATGACTCACAAACCCGCAAATACGACGTTGTCATTCTTGGAGCCGGTGCTGCCGGGTTAATGGCAGNTCTTACCGCTGGTTTTAGAGGTCGATCGGTTCTGATCTTAGAACGTTCAAACATGGTGGGGAAGAAGATTTTAATGTCGGGTGGAGGTAGATGCAATTTCACCAATCAATATGTCGACTATGACAATTTTTTGTCTGAAAACTCTCATTTTTGCATAGGAGCACTCAACGCCTACACTGCTGACGACTTCATCCAAATGGTAGACCGCCATAATATCCAGTACGAGATACGAAAACACAATCAACTCTTTTGCATCAACTCTTCTAGTGACATATTAGAAATGCTGCTTGCTGAATGCTCTCTGGCAAAAGTCGACATCGAAACTCACTCCACGGTAGGCAGTATTTCATATTCAGAACCACAAAATGAGAATGATAAAAATGACCAATATAGCTACGTGCTTAACTCTCAATATAATGGAAAAAGGGAGCATGTTCGATCCGATAAAATCTCCTGCAAGTCCCTTGTCATCGCAACCGGAGGTTTATCGGTCCCCACTTTAGGGGGAAGTGGATTCGGATATGATCTAGCCACAAAATTCTCTCTGGATATCACAGATTTATCAGCGGGATTAGTGCCATTCACCTTCTCCGGGAACATACAGACGATGGCAAAGAGACTATCCGGGGTCTCAAGATATGTGGATGTAACCTGCAACGGGAAAACTTTTAGGGAACATATCTTGTTCACACATCGGGGCATAAGTGGTCCAGCAATATTACAAATCTCCAACTATTGGAAAGACGGGCAATCCATCTCAATAGACCTATTCCCTGATCAGAATGTCACTGACCAATTACTTAAGCAAAAAGAGAATCAATCCCAAATTTTAATAAAAACCTATCTTTCTCGTTTGCTTCCACGGTCTCTAGCTAATGAACTACAAACTGTGTTCTGGCCTGACTTTGCCCGGACACCGATATCAGAAGTGCCTGATAAAAGCCTTATATTGATCGGGAGTAAATTAACAAAATGGACTNTAATACCAGCCGGAACTGAGGGATATAGNACCGCGGAAGTTACCCNCGGAGGAGTGTCCACAGAAAAAATCAGCTCTAAAACAATGCAAGTGAAAGGGCAACCCGGTCTTTATTTCGTAGGGGAAGTATTGGATATAACAGGACATCTTGGTGGTTTCAACTTCCAATGGGCCTGGTCTTCTGGTTACGCGGCTGGNCTTTATGCCTAGAACAACGACAACTTCGNATCCGGTCTCCCTATTAGAATTTAATCTGATTTCAGGTATTCAGCCTGCCGTGACATTCTNTCATCATGATCATTAGCAAATCTTTTCACGGCATTAAAAATGGATTCCGGATCCAGATGGGCTTCCTTGATGACCTCTTCCTCCGAACCTCCTGTTAGCCATTCGTCATGCCAATCGGATACGAGCGAATATTCATCAGTGAGTGGTCCGGTGTTTGCAACTGGCCACATCCGTTTGGTCCCTGTGGTTACTACCATTAAGTTAAATTTAGCTGAATCCGGAAGTACGCTCTTCCTATACTCAGAGGACTGACGTTTGAAAAGCTCTTCCGAGATTGCGGAAATTATCCTCACATTCAACCCGGCCTCATCAATTCTCTGTAGTTGGGACACGAGATTATTGGTAGATGATGAACCTTGAACGAGTACATAACCTTGTTTTGGCCTACTGGGATCGAAATCCCTTAGTAGATAAAAACCTTTCCTGGCCGCAAGTAAGTCAGTATCGGCAAATTTGGATCGGTCGGCCACGGCGAAATCAGGACGAGCAACTTCCAGTACAATAACTCCCACCTTAGGATCACGTGCCGCAATTGTGGCCGCNTCAAGATAGGCTGGAGCCACGTCGTTATAATCCCAGAAACTCAGATTTATGATCTGATCCCTTGGAAAAAGCTTCCAGACCTGGGGAGAGAAGATACCAAAATGTGTACGTGCGTCTGCTGCTGTTTCAGGCCCAGAATGTCCTGCCAGTACGTTAAGTACGCCCAGTCTGAATGGACTGTCTTGATTCTGTTGGCTCCAGATTCTCACTGGCAGATACATCAAAGGAGTGAATGCACCATAAGTGCCACTTAATGCCCATACTCCCGAATGCACATCTGGGTCAAGCGAAGCACTCTGACTGACCAAACCAATCGCAGTTGAAACATTTCCAGCCTCTTGAATTGCCGCCTTCAGACGGTTTCCCGCCGGATTTCTAACGGGGTCAAAATCTCCCCAAATAGAGCCTTTTTCAACATTTATTGAATCGGCTAAGTCGGCAGCTAGTACCAGTAATCGATTATTAGTGACATAGTTCACCCACTTAGCGATTTCCGAAATAGCACGGCGACTGCCCCGTTTCGCTCCAGGTTTCTCAAAGAGAGTAATCGAAATATCTTTTTCTTCATTAGTATCCGGATGGACCACCGTAACGGTGGTTGGTTCAGTGGGTACTTGGTCAGGAAATAATCGTTCGTCAAGAAAAGGATCTTTCGAATTATCTATACGCAGTGGGACGTCATCCCCAACAGTATCCCCTATTTCAACTAACCGATTAGACAGCCATTCACCCAGTCCCTCCCTCTCCAAAACTGACATAACCACATCTATGTTTGTCTTGTATTGCAAAATTCGTTNTTTTTCATTGGGGGGTTCACCATCGGATAACCCTNCAAATTTAACTCCGAACCTTTCCTCAAAAGTCTTGGCCAGAGCGACAAAATAGTCAGAATTCATTGCGAAGGTATATGGATGGCTCTGGTAACTAATTATCTGTTCGCCATACCCAGGTATTTGTCCCTCCACGGCCCCGGGCCACCAACCTTTAGTGGTTCGACCTATTACTATCATTGGACGACGATCACTGGGATCCCAATCTTCCATAGCTTTCAATACTGACACAACTTGGTCGAAATCATTAGCATTTTCTAAGGAGAAAACATTCCATCCATATGAACTCCACTGGTCAGCAATTCTGTAGGAGTCAATCTCTGGCGGAACCACTCCCCCAATTAATTCTGCATCAATCCCAGCATTGTTATAGGAAAGTAATATTCGGAGCCTCTTTCCCACTTGCTGGGCGACAGCCTGCGTCTTCATCTCTTGAGAGTGTCCTGATGTCATCGCGAACTCACCCTCAACCCCAATAATTTTGGGTGAGAGATCAGCACCGGCGATGTCCCAGAAGGCAGCTTTACCTGCCGAAGTGGCTATCCCGATTCCAGAAGGGCCTCCGTTCACATCGTTGGTAAGATCAGTACTTTCAGAATGCCCTGCTAAAGCTTTTATACCTCTAATTTTGGCNTGCTCCATTAAAGGATGGTCGACTAGGCCAACCTCGCTTAATAGAGACTTGAGAGCTTCCTGTCCTCTCCGAAATCCTAGGCAGTCGATCGACATAAAACTGCTTTTAGGATCAGAATAAAATTTCGAATCNCCAGTTAATTTATGGGACCTGTATAGAGACTCTCCCAGAATCATCCAAAGAGCATAAGCGACGGGGACATTATGCCCTCCNGCCAGCAAAAATTTATCTGAAAATGGATGTTTTGGGCGTCGATAGTCGTATTTTAAGCCTCCCAGTTCCGGTCCTGCCAAATGGCTAGCGACCGTGTAGGGAGTGTAGGCAAGTGGTCCTCCGAAATGACCAGTCTGGCTATAATTTCCCATCAGAACTAGTGTCATGGCCGTCATATAAGCGATGTCATCCATTCTGTCCCGATCATAGTCAGGAAGAGAGATCTCAGTGTGTGTTAAATCTGCAGATAGTTTTAAATTGCCTATTGTTGCCATAACGTTGAACAGAACCTCAGGACGATGTGTTTATGTGACTGAAACCCAAGCCACCGTGAGATCTATCCATGAGATCCAGATGTTGCAAACCGGCTTGGAGATTTGACTCACACTTTTCCTCGGATCATATTATTGGAGCATACTTGTCCAGTCAACAACATTTTCAGGGAATCTAGAGAAATCAATTACGAAACGGGATGTTTTGTATGCCATTCAGTGGACGTCTCATAGGCATAGGCTATCTTGCATATGAGTTCTTCTGAGAAGGGTTCCCCAACAATCTGAAGGCTTGCGGGCATACCTTGAGANCCAAAACCACACGGTACAGAAACAGTTGGGTATCCATTATAGTCAAATGGAACTGTAAAGCGCTGGAAACTTGTGCCCCTCATGCTATCCATCGGGCCATAGTGAACGCTGTCATCAACGTCGTGTGGAAACCTGATTATAGTGGGACATATCATGGCATCAACCTCACTAAAGGCTTCCGCAATAAGAGCGTTGCATTTTATCCGATCGTAATTGGCTCTGACGTAATCCAGTGCGCTCACCGAGGCCCCATTTTCAAGCCATCCTCGAAACCAAAGACCGTAATCACTTGACCTCGAAGGATAATGTTCAGAGTGCGCATCAAAAGCCTCAGCCGAGCAAAGAGTTTTCCATGCTCCCAGGTAATCGTCCACTGGTGGCATAGTCATATCAACAATCACCGCACCCCTGTCCTTGAACACCTCTAAAGTTCCCAAGACAAGATTTGCAATTTCAGTATCGACATCTTCATACGAGTACGCATGGTCATAGCCAATTCTGACACCATCCAAATCCATCTTCTTGAGTTCATCAACCGATATTGGCACACTCGCACGGGTTGTGGGGTCATTTTCATCTAGCCCGCNTATTGCATTCAAAATCATTGCAGCGTCAACTACATTTCTGGTCATAGGCCCGACATGATCCAAGGACTGAGCAAGATCNAGAACCCCGTACCGACTAACCATGCCATATGAGGGTTTTATGCCAACAATTCCGCAGGCAGCACTCGGAAAGCGAATTGAACCTCCTGTATCACTTCCCAACGAACCCGTACACAGCCCTGCCGCCGTTGCGGAGCCAGACCCACTGGATGATGAACCGGCCCATTTGGAAAAATCCCAAGGGTTCTTGGGAGCCTGTCTTTTGGGGTTGTATCCGCCCATTGCTCCCTCGGTAAGATTGAGTTTCCCCAATAATATAGCCCCAGCAGATTTTAGTTTAGATACAACCGTTGAATCAAAATCAGGGACAAAATCCTCAAGAACGGCCGTGCCGCCCATCGTTTTCGTCCCTTTTGTAAAACAAAGATCCTTAACAGCGATGGGAATGCCATGGAGTGGGCCTAAATCCTCCCCATTCTTGAGCATTGTAGTAGCAGCCTCCGCGTCCTCAAGGGCTTGATCCCTCATCACGGTTGCATAACTTAGGAGTTCTCCATCAAGCTGTTCGATACGGGCCAAAAAACTCTCAGTAACCTCTGTTGGGGTGATATCTGAAGATCTATAGTTTTTCCCGATTTCCTCAGCAGATTGGTAGTGAAATGTCATGACTTACCCGCAATACCGNCAGCGGGTGTTATCTCCACTAAATATAAGCTCCGTATCTGATTCCTCTAAAGCGTAGTCTAAGAGAATTCTCATGGCTTTAGACTCATCAGGTAAACCAAATTGCTCAACTTGTTCATTTATCCAATCCGCCTGATCACTTTCTATCTCGAAACTTACTGTAATTTTACCTTGGGACATACTTACTCTCCTCATTTTCATTAGCCCTAATACACGCGACTGGCCCATTATCAAACCCATGATAATAGAAGCCAGTATATAAAACTACGAAATATGGTTATGATTCAGGAAATAGATATAATCTGCCTATTACGTTGCAAAAGTAAGTTTAAAAAAGGGGTCACCAATGACGGAAAAAGAGCAGGATTGGGAATTTGGAGTAAGAGACGATGGACATTCCATCACTAGCGAAGCTGACCTAACGCCAGTAGTATTAGGGGAAGGCGATTTTCGTTACGAAGTATCCGGAAAAAACTGGGGAACCCTCCCTGATGGCTGGGTATACAAAGAAGCGACCGCAGTGGACGTAGACTCCAAGGACAGAGTTTACGTTTTTAATCGTGGTACAACTCCTATGATTGTGTTCGACTCCAATGGTGACATCGTTGACACATGGGGAGAGGATGTCTTTGCTAATCCTCATGGGGTAACTATCGGGCCCGACGATGAAGTTTACTGCGTAGACAATGCTGACCACACAGTTCGTAAATTCACTTCAGATGGTAAATTACTAATGACCCTGGGTACACCAGGTAAGCCATCTGATCCTATGAGTGGCGTACCATTTAACAGACCAACACACGTTGCAATTGAACCCAATACGGGAAATTTCTATGTGGCGGACGGATACTCAAATGCGAGTGTCCATAAGTTTTCTCCCGACGGGAAATTACTCCTTACCTGGGGGGAGTCCGGTACCAACCCAGGTCAATTTAATATTGTCCACGGAGTCAATGTAGACTCCAACGGATGGGTCTATATTGCTGACAGGGAAAACCATAGAATTCAGGTNTTTGACAGCAATGGAAAATTCGAAACTCAATGGGTTAACTTGTCGCGNGCGGCAATATCAACCATTAATTCGGCAACTGGGCAAGAATTGATGTATGTTGGAGAATATTTCGCAGGTATTGGGACTAACGACATGGGCACAGATCTCGGGCCCCGGATCTCTGTTATTAACCTTGAGGGGAAGGTCNTAGCACGTATAGGCCGACAAAGCTACGGAGAACAAAGCGGACGGTTTTTCTCCCCCCATGGAATCGCAGTTGACTCCAGAGGAGATATTTACGTCGCAGAGGTATCCTGGAGTGACTACGGGAGCAAAATGGAGCCACCAAAAGAGTTACGTTCTATGCAGAAGCTAGTCAAAGTTTTATAAATTANGTGGTTGATGATCTTAGGGCTTTTTTTCCTGCCTCTAGGGTCTCAATAATTTGATCTACGTCAAAAACGCAACCGCCCCAGGTGCCTCCCGATGCATCCTGCAATGCTGCCCATAGACGGGTGTCATCAGGAATTCGTTCATGGGGCTTCAAGTCATTGGGAGCTTGCCGCCGATTAAGCTCGGCGTAGCCCCATTCAGCCCCACGGTTTACTCCCTCTTTACCAACTAAATCTATGGTTCCCTCAAGACTGTTTCTATCAATCACTATATTCACCAAATCTCCATCCTGTATCTTCCCAATAGGACCACCAGCCAAGGCTTCGGGACCTACGTGACCGATGCAAGCTCCTGTTGAAACACCGGAAAACCGTGCGTCAGTTATTAAAGCAACTTCCTTACCATATGAAAGATGCTTTAATGCGGCAGTTATTTGGTAAACCTCCTCCATCCCTGTACCAAGAGGCCCTGCACACTTCAGAACCATAATTTCGCCGGCTTTTATCCTGACTTCCTCGTCGCTACTTTTTATAGCCCGAATAGCTTCGTTTTCAGTTGCAAAGACTCTTGCAGGACCAAGATTTCTGTAAACACCATCGTCATCCACAACAGAGGGATCAATTGCTGTACTTTTGATTACCGATCCTTCTGGAGCAAGATTACCCATAGGAAAAGTTACAGTGCTAGTTAACCCACTTTTTTTTGCCTCTGAGGGCGACATAATGACTCGATTGGGATCAACACCATTTTTCAACCGTAACTGCTCTCGAACCTCATATCTACGGTTTGAGCCCTCCCACCAGTCAAGATTATCCCCCAGAGACTGTCCGGTAACTGTCTTGACGGACAAATCCAATAAACCTAGCTCCCTCAGATACAACATCACCTCAGGAACTCCTCCCGCCGCATAAAGCTCAGAAGTTGGATACCCAGCTGGCCCATTAGGAAGCACATCAACAATTCTGGGAGTTTCTTTATTAATATTATTCCAGTCACTGACCTCCATCCTCTTCCTGCCTGCCGCGTGTGCAATCGCTGGCATATGCAACAATAGATTGGTTGACCCACCGCATGCAGCATGAACAAACATGGCGTTTCTCAACGCAGCGTCTGTGAATATATCCTGTGACAAGATTTCATTCTGTTCACAATGTACGAGAGCTCGGGCCGAACGCTTGGCGACATTTAACCAAGCGCTGGTTCCCGAGGGGGCCAAGGCACTGTGTGTAATCGCGAGACCTAAAGCTTCGGCGATTACCTGCGAAGTACCGGCGGTGCCAAGAAAATGACATCCCCCGCCAGGTGATGCGCAAGCTCTGCAGCCAACATCTTGAGCATAATCCAACGACACTTCACCTTGGGCGAACCGGGCCCCTATTGATTGAATCATGCCAGTATCCTCGCCCTCTCTGACAGCTAGCGTTGAGCCTCCTGGAACCGCGACGACTGGCAGATTTTTCAACCCGGCCAGCGCCATCATCATTGCTGGAAGACCTTTATCGCAAGAGGCAATCCCGAGCACCCCTTTCGCGGTAGGAAGTGATCTTGCATGCCTCCGAAACACTTGTGCAGCATCATTTCGATATGGGAGAGAATCCATCATCCCGTCGGTGCCCTGCGTCCGACCATCACAGGGATCTGAGCAATAAAGTGAAAATGGTATGGATTTCAACAATTTTAATTCCCTAGCAGCGGCCTCTACCTGAACGGAAAGTTCGAAATGTCCCGTATGCAGACCAAGGGCAATTGGAGAACCATCCTCGTCCCTTAATCCACCTGAAGTAGATAAAATAAGGAAATTCTTTCTAAGTAATTCCGCTGGATTCCAGCCCATACCGGCACCTTGGCTCATACCAAAGTGAAACCCACTAGGTTGTTCTATGAGAATTTCTTCTGTGAAGGGAAGAGATCCCGTAGGCCCGTCCGAATGCGTTTCAAAACTATGTGTGGCGTCTTTGGGAAACAAAACATCGGCAGTTGAAACAGTCGCTGTGTTATCTGACATTTAAGTCTCACTTGTTAAAATCAATTTAAATATAGCGAGATTCTATATCAGGTTAATAGATTGAGGAGATAAGGGCTCTCATGGAAAATCCCAATATAACTGGCTGGAATGCCATGGCTCAGAATTATCAGAATCAAAGCACCATCGCCACGGACGAGATTCATATCTCTCCGTTCGGACCCGGTGCTTTGGCATTAGGCTTAATTACACCAAAAAAAGGGGAGATATATCTAGAATTGGGATGCGGTGCAGCCCAGAATTCCATTGCACTGGATAAGCAAGGAGTCATCACATATGCAGTGGACGGGTCAGAGGCACAACTGCAACATGCTAAGTCCCTCATCCAAGCGTCAGATGCACACACCAACCTAATAAAGGGCGATCTGGAAAAACTAAATTGGTTGAAACCAAATGCATTCGACGGTGTCGTCAGCTGCTTCGCGGTTGAATTCGTCCGAGATTTAGAAAGTTTTATCAGCGCTGTCCACACAACGTTAAGAAAAACGGGATTACTACTTCTGGCAACCGTACATCCTCTAGGAGCGTTTGAATGGGATGACAGAGAAGGATACTTGAGAGTAGAAGACTACCTAAACCCGCCAGTGGAATTGTGGAATGAACCGACCGACAGCGATGAATGCGGGGTAACAATCTTTCGGACCGTCGAAGCTCTGTTCTCTATTTTAGTTTCGTATGGTTTTACAATTGAAAAGATTCTTGAGCCAGGTCCTATTGAAAATCCCCTGAAAAGTCCCTACAGGGGTAGGTACTGGGAACCATACATGGATAGACTACAGAAAATACCTTTCTCTATAGTATTTCTTGCAAGAAAGTAACTTCCGTAATGCAATTCTCAGCCTCCCCCAATCGCCCTCACAACTTCCATGGAATCCCCAGTCTTTAGTTGAGTTTCACTATATTCCTCTTTGGGAATAATCTCACCATTTATAGCTACTGCGATACTCACTTTCTTATCAAAACCGATTGATGTTAGGTAGTCAACAATCGACATCGATTGATGTATTTCAGTTGCTTTACCATTAATTATTACTTCCATGTCTAGTGTCCTGTTTCATCAAGCATAATATCCATCAATTGAGCAGCTGCAAATTTTGGTTTGTCGGCAGCGAGAATAGCAGAAATGACAGCCACGCCGTGTGCACCTAACTTAACAGTCTCAGCAGCGTTAGATACATTAATTCCTCCTATACCGACGAACGGAATCACCAGAGATACGTTGCATTCCATCAGAATACTAGGGCCCACTGGATCCATGTCAGGATGACTTTGGGTTGTAAAAACTGATCCAACTACGACATATTTTGCTCCATTCTGTTGGGCAAGTTTTGCCGCCGCAACAGAATGAACAGATTGACCAAATGGATCCGCAAAACTAGACGAAAATCCCGACTCAGACTCTGGCAAATGCAGAAAATCCACTCCTGGCAATTGACTTGCTTCCAAATTGGAATTTACAGCCAAAAGAGCGCGACCATTAATTATATCAACTACGTCTAAAACCAAGCTCTCAAGAGCGCTTTTCGTTAATTGTTTTTCTCTTACCTGCACCAAGTTGACTCCGCCTTGCACGGATTCATCTATAATTTTTAGCAGACCATCTTTACCCACTTTATCCATATCCGTTACAAGGCAAAGCGTTGGGTATGGTAATGAAGCAGCCACTTTACGAAGAAGCGCCTGCTCCCGGACTGCTATCTATGGCGGAGGACCGCACGGGAATTCTTCCAGCCAAATACGCTTCTCTACCGGCTTGGACTCCGAGTTTAAACGCTCTGCCCATGCGCTCCGGGTCAGGGGATTGTGCAATCGCCGTGTTAACTAGAACCGCATCTGCCCCCGCTTCAAATGCCTCCGAAGCGTCGGAAGGAACAGCAAGACCAGCGTCGACCACCACCGGGACCGTTGCTTCTTCAATAATCAATCGGATTTCTTCCATAGTAAGAATACCTTGGCCCGTTCCAATTGATGAGCCTAAAGGCATCACAGTTGCACATCCGATTTCACACAATCGGACTGCCAAGACAGGGTCAGCGTGAATATAAGGCAACACTGTAAAGCCATCCTTTATAAGTTCTACAGCCGCCTCATATGTACCCACCGGGTCTGGAAGTAGGTGCTTCGGATTTGGAATAACTTCCAGTTTAACCCAGTCAGATCCGGTGACTTCTCTGCCGAGCCTCGCTGTAAGAACAGCCTGTTCAGCAGTCGCACTACCCGCCGTATTAGGCAGGATGGTGTACTCGTTCCAATCAAAGTGATCTAAAATGGTCTTCTCGTTGGGGTTGGACAAATCCAGCCGGCCAATGGCAACTGTAATAATCTCTGCACCAGAGGCGGTTATAGAGGAAACCATCTCTTCCATACTCCTATGTCGTCCCGTTCCAACCATCAATCTGGACTCAAACGTTTTATCGGCAATCTGCAGCAAATCTGTCATACTCTTGCTCACTATCCCTATTTCTGTATAAAAACCTACTCAGGGGTGGTTGGATGCTGAAAAGTCATTCCCTACGCTGGCATTACCCAGTTCAGGTGACGGGTCGGCAAAATTAATTACCCTCTCAGCAGGCTTCAAGCTCCCCGATCTGCAAGCATTATATAACTACTCATGACAACAGTTAAAATATTCCCCGTAATTAAGGAATCACCAGATCATGATTGTTATGGTTCCGATTTAATTGGTATAGGGTTCATTAGGTCCCACAACAAACTTAAGGTGAGAAGAGATTGACTGTGAAAAGACACTTTACTGCCAGTGCTTACGTGGTGCAGGGCGGGAAAGTTCTACTTCATTATCACGAAAAAGTTCGCCTTGTGCTCCCGCCAGGCGGTCATATAGAAGCAAATGAAACCCCGGCGCAG